>JBMHCH010000017.1:0-10009 GCA_049890015.1 Puniceispirillaceae bacterium (SeqCode) | reverse complement strand
CGTCGGAGATGAAGGATGCGGCCACCTTGGCTTCCGCAACGCCGTTGAACTTGAAATTGAAAATTTTCGCAAACATGGTCAGTCAATCTCCGCAAACAGCTCGTCAAGCAGGGCGTCCGCCTCGCTGCCATCCATCTTGATCCGCTTCATCGCCTTCTGCTGAAGGTTCATGTCGAACTGCAGCTTGCGACCAGCCTCGCTCATCTGGACCTGCCCCCCGTCATCGACCTCGGCAAGGCCGACCCTGATGATGCCCTCGGCGTCCTTGATGGAAACGCTCAGCTCGGAACAGAGCGAGACATAGACCTTGAAGTCGCCCAGGCCGAAGCCCTCATCGACCTTCTGGAAATGGGCCAGGGCCTCCAGCATGCGCTGCGATGTCAGCTCCTTCTGCTGGATCTGGAGATCAAGCATATGGGCGATGCTGCGCGTGATCTTCTTGATTTGCGAGATCTGCTCGTCATTCAGGCCCTTGGGGCCGCTCGGGTTCAGCATGCACAATGTGCCAAGCGCGAAATTCTCGGAGTTGATGACCGGGAATCCGGCATATCCGGGACCCCGCTCCATGCCCTGAAGATGGGGATGATCCTTCCAGGTCGGGTCCTTCAGCATGTCTTCCATAAGGAGCGGCTCGGTGTCGAGAAGCACATAGGCGCAGACATTCAGCTCATGGCGCTCGGATTTCGAGCCCGGCACGAATTCATCATTGCCGGCTTCGGCGATGGAACATTTCATCTCGCCGTCATACAGGCTGAATGTGGCTGTCTCGAACCCTGTGATGTCCTTGGCCAGATCGCAATAGATCTGAAACAGGTCGGGGTTCGGCGCATCCATCAGGCCGGTTTTCACGACCGTCTGCGCGCGCAGCTCTTCATTCGCGGGACGCGGGGCAAGGCCCATATTCATAACTTACCTCCATACATTCATACGTCGTGAAGCATCACGACCACAATAATCACCGAGGTATTCTGCGCGGATGTATGACATCACGCTGCTGGTTCAATTCTGAGGTGCAAGTCTCGCCCATGTCAATTATCTTTCGGGGTCTTCGCAAGATCGCCCCACCCGGAGGAACGACATTTGACAGATTCTGACGCGACGCGCCTGCCGGCGCTTGCCAGCCTCGCCGCCGGGGCGCTGTCATTGTGGGATGTGCCGACGGACGCAAGGCCGCGTCTTATCAACCTGTCGGAAAACGCCACCTATCTGGTCGAGGCCGCCGGGTTCCGGTCGATTCTGCGGATCCACCGCGAAGGCTATCACACGCGCCGCGCCATTGAATGCGAGCTTGCCTGGATGGCGGCGCTGTCGCGCGATGGCGGGGTGCAGACAGCGCGGCCCGTCGCCGGGCGCGATGGCCTGGTCATCCAGAGATGCGGCAGCGCGGATCTGGCGCCGCGCCATATGGTGATGTTCGAGTTTCTGGAGGGTGACGAGCCGGATCCGGACCAGGATCTGGTCGCCGCCTTTCACCAGCTTGGACGCCTTGCGGCGCGCGCGCACCTTCATGTGATCTCATGGTCCCTGCCGCAACCGTTCGAAAGGCTGGTCTGGGATGACGAGGCGGTGTTCGGGCCAGCGCCCACCTGGGGAGACTGGCGGGACGCGCCAGGCGTCGATGACCGCATCGCCGCAATCCTGTCATCCGCTGAATTGCTGCTGCGCCGTCGGCTTGCCGCCTATGGGCGGGGGGCGGAGCGCTACGGTCTGATCCATGCCGACATGCGGCTTGCCAACCTGCTGATCGATGGCGGCAAGACAAGGCTGATCGATTTCGATGACTGTGGATTCGGCTGGTTCATGTACGACTTCGCCGCCGGCATCAGCTTCATGGAGGATCATCCGCAGGTGCCGGCATTGCGCGCGGCATGGCTTGCCGGATATCGTGAGGTTCGAAGGCTTGCGGTGGAGGACGAGATCGAGATCGACAGTTTTGTCATGTTGCGGCGTCTGGCGCTGCTGGCCTGGATCGGATCGCATGGCGATACCGAACTCGCGATCGCGCAGGCCCCGCATTTCGCCGATGTGTCGGCACGGCTCGCCACGGAATACCTGAATCGATTCGGCGCATGACCGCCACCGGCCTGACATCCGACGAGGTGCGCGGCCATCTCGCGATGCTCGGCTTCTCGGCGCTTGTCGCCGGGTCCTTCAGCCTTGGCGCCATCGTTGCCAATGACATCGCCCCGCAGGCCATCACCGCGGCGCGTTTCATGCTGGCGACCATCGTCATGGGGATGGTGGCGGCCCTTCAGGGCGATATCAGGCGCGACCATCTTCAGGCGCCTTGGCGGTATTTTGTCCTTGGCGCGCTGTTCGCGCTCTATTTCGTGCTGATGTTCGAGGGGCTGAAGACAGCCAATCCGGTTTCGGCGGCGGCGGTGTTCACGCTGATGCCGCTGATGTCGGCCCTGTTCGGCTGGTGGCTGCTGCGCCAGGTGACGACGCCGCGCATGGCGCTGGCGCTCGGCATTGCCGGCTGCGGCGCGCTGTGGGTGATTTTCCGCGGCGATCTGGCGGCGATAAGGTCGTTCGATATCGGGCGCGGCGAGATGATCTATTTCATCGGCTGCATCGCGCATGCCCTCTACACCCCGATGGTGCGGAGGCTGAATCGTGGCGAAGGGGCGGCGGTCTTCACCTTTGGCATGCTGGTGGCAGGGTCGATCATTCTCGGCATTGTCGGCTTCGGCGACATTCTGGCGACCGACTGGACGGCGCTTCCCGGCATGGTCTGGATCACCATCGCCTATCTGACGCTGTTCTCCACCGCCTCTTCCTTCTTTCTGCTGCAATATGCCTCGCTTCGCCTGCCAAGCGCCAAGGTGATGGCCTATTCCTACCTGACGCCTGCCTGGGTGATGCTGTGGGAGATTGGTTTTGGCAGCATGCTGCCGCCGACACCGGTTCTGTTCGGGATCGGCGCGACGGTCATCGCGCTGCTCATGCTGCTCCGCAAGGAGGAATAGCCGCACAAAGCCCTTGTCCGTCGCGCCGCAAGCCGCGATGCTGAGCCGGTCGACACGCAATCTGGATGATGTCATGCCGGAAGACACGCCTCCATCATCACGGCAGCGCCGCGGCCGCCGCGGCCAGGCGGCCCGTACACCGGACCGTCGCGCCGATGGGCCCGAGCTGGCGCCGGTCGGTGGCAGACTCGGCGTTCTTGGGAAGGACGAGCGCGAGGCCATCCATGACGCGGCGCTGACGATCCTCGAGGAAACCGGGCTTTCCGAGGCCCCTGACGAGGTCGCGGCGCTGGTCACAGCGGCAGGGGGTAGCCTGTCGGCGGAAGCCCGCCTGCTGTTCCCGCGCGATCTGGTCGAACGCTGCCTCGCGGCCCTGCCGGAACGGATCACGCTGCATGGCCGTGACGGCGGGCGCGACCTTGTGCTTGGCGGAACCGAAGTGCATCTCGGCACCGGCGGGGCCTCGCCGGAGATTCTCGACCTCGACACGCATCGCTACAGGCCTTCGACGCTGGCTGACATTCATGCTGCCGCCCGCATTGTCGAGGAGATGGAGCATATCCATTTCTTCAGCCGGCCGATGGTGGCGCGTGATATCGAGGATGCGAGGCGCATGGAGGCGAACACCGCCTGGGCCTGCCTGGCCGGTACCCGCAAACATGTGGTTGTCAGCGCCTCGTCACCGGCGAGCGTTGACGGCATTCTGGCGCTGGCGCATGCGATTGCCGGATCCGAGGAGGCGTTCCGCGCCGCCCCGTTCCTGTCGCTCAATATCAATCATGTTGTGCCGCCGCTGAGGTTTGATCCGGACTCGGCGCTGGTGCTTGTTCATGCGGCACGGCGCGGCGTGCCGGTGATGGTGAATACCTTTGGCCAGCTTGGCGCCTCCAGCCCGGTGACCATTGCCGGCTGTGTTGCCCAGACCACGGCGGAAACGCTTGCCGGAATGGTGCTGGCATGGCTTGCCGCGCCCGATGTCCGCGCCGTCTTCGGTCCGCGTCCCATGGTCACCGATCTTCGCACCGGCGCGATGACCGGCGGCGGCGGCGAGCAGGCAAAGCTGACTGCCGCCGCCATCCAGATGGCGCGTCACTACAATTTGCCAAGCTCGACCATCGCCGGGGCGACGGACTCGAAATGGCCGGACGCGCAGGCCGGACACGAGAAATGCCTCGCTGTTACCCTGGCCCTTCAGGCGGGGGCGCATTTTGTCACCCAGGCTGCCGGCACCCAGGCCAGTCTGATGGGGACGTCTTTGGAATCCTATGTCATCGACAACGACATGCTTGGCGCCATCCTCAGCGCGCATTCCGCCATTGAGGTCTCGCCGTCGACGCTTGATCCGGCGGCGATCCATGCCGCTGCGCTCGGCCCCGGCCATTTTCTGGGGGAGGCCGAAACGCTGGCGCGCATGACAAGTGATTTTCTCTATCCGCGGATCGGCGACAGGCGCAGCATCGGCGAATGGCAGGATGACGGGGCGCCTGATATCTGGCAGCTTGCGCATCGGCGGGTCCGCGCCATTCTGGCGGCACAGCCGGCGCAGGTGATTGATCCGCAGCTTGCCGCCCGGCTGGAAGCGGAATTCGGATTGATGCTGTCAGCATCACACACCACCAACGGATCGCAGGAGACCTCGCATGGCTGACGACAATTTCTTCATTCCCGTATCCGCGCTCGACATGCCGCGTTTCGCCGGCATGCCAAGCTTCATGCGCCTTCCGCATCTGGAGATGGACGGACCGCGGATCGATGATGTGGAGATGGGGCTTGTCGGGGTGCCGTGGGATGCCGGTACCACCAACAGGCCCGGCCCCCGCCATGGCCCGCGCCAGCTTCGCGACCTGTCGACAATGATCCGGGCGATGAATCCGGTGACCGGGGTGAACCCGTTCACCCTTGTGAACTGCGCCGATCTTGGCGATGTCGGGCCGAACCCGATCGACCTTGAAGACAGCATGACCCGCATCGCCGATTTCTATGCCGGTCTGACGGCACGGGGCATCGCCCCGATGACGGCCGGCGGCGACCATCTTGTCTCGCTTCCGGTGCTTCGCGGCATCGCTGGCGGCGGGCCGGTCGGGATGATCCATTTCGATGCCCATACCGATCTGTTCGACAGCTATTTTGGCGGGTTTCGCTATACCCACGGCACGCCGTTCCGGCGCGCCATCGAGGAAGGTCTTCTTGATCCGAAAAGGGTCGTGCAGATCGGCATTCGCGGCACAGCCTACAATACCGAGGATGTGGACTGGGGGATCGAGCAGGGGGTGCGGATCATCCGGATCGAAGAGCTGTTTGACCGCGGCATTCCGGCGGTTATGGAGGAGGCCCGCGCCATTGTCGGCGATGCGCCGACCTATTGTTCCTTCGATATCGATTTCATCGATCCGAGCTTCGCCCCTGGCACCGGCACGCCGGAAATCGGCGGCGTCACCTCGTTCCAGGCGCAGCAGGTCGTGCGCGAACTGTCCGGTGTGAACCTGGTGGGGGCCGATCTTGTCGAGGTCTCGCCGCCCTTCGATGCGGCTGGCGGCACCGCCTGGATCGGCGTGTCGATCATGTTCGAGCTGATGTGCGTTCTGGCAGAGGCGATCGCGGCGCGGCGCGGCGGCTAGACAGGCGGGTCAGGCCTGCTCCATCTCGTCCCACATCTCCATCACCCAGCGGCGGATGGTCAGCGCCTCTTCCCAGCGGTTTGACAGCTCGCGTCCGTCGGCGCCGGTCATGGCGTATTCCGGCGGCCCCAGCTCGCACAGGAAGATGCAGTCGCCGGACTCATTGCGCTCCCGCCAGCTTTCCAGCCCGTCGCGCCACCATCCCCGGAACAGCTCCACCCATTTCGCATGCTGCGGGAAATCAAGCTGAAGTTGGATCTGCTGGCGGCTGGCGACCCGGCCCTGGAAGCTGTCGGAGCGTTCGATGATCCGTCGGATCAGCCCCTGGTCGCGGTGGTCCAGCGGCAGCTTGAATTCTCGGTCGACGACGAAATGGGACAGGTCGGCGCAAAGCCGCATTTCCGGCACGGCGTCGATCAGGCATAGCGTGGCGTAGAGATCATTGGTGATGCAGTTGCGATGCGTCTCGAACTGGATCGGCATGCCGACCTGATCGGACATCTCGATCCACTCGCGGATGACCGGGATCATGCCGTCGACGCTGAGCGGCATGACCTGGCCAATGACATCGACGAAGGGCGCGCCGAAATCCTTGGCCATCACCAGCGTCTCGCGAAGCGATTCGACAGTCTTCGGAAAGGCGACGATCAGCGGCGTCAGGCCGTTGCGTTCCATATGCGGGCGCACCTCGCGGGCCTGCGCGACATCGCCGGCGCCAAGATCGATGGCCATGCCGTCATAGCCGGCCCCGGCGACCATTTCGCAGATGGCGTCATAGGGCAGGATCTCGCCGCCCGGATCATGCGGCATCATCGCCCAGAGCGACGTGTAGGTCTGCAGCCGGCGCGCGGCCATGGCCGTCAGGCCTCCAGCCTGACCTGGCGGCCGCCGGTGGTCGGGCCGATCCAGACATCATCCATCGGCCACTGGCGTTCATCCTTCTGCATCAGCCGCTTCATCACCTCGATCTGGAACTCGATCCAGCCCATGCGGTGAACCGGACCGGCCGCACCCTCGATCTTGTCGTTGAGCTTGCGAAGCTGCCAGAAGGGCACCGAAGGATAGCTGTGATGCGCGGTATGATAGGGCATCTGCCAGCACAGCCAGCGCATCACTGCGTTGGTGCGGGTCGAGCGGGTGTTGTTCAGGATATCGCTCTCATGCGTCAGGCCAAGATGCTCGATGGTGTTCTGCATCTGGTGCACCGGCTTGGTCAGAACCATCGGCAACAGCCAGAAGGTAACAGCGGCCCAGCTCTGGAAATAGACCGAGACAGCGGCGATCACGACATAGCCGGCAATGTGAAGGCGCGACTCGCGGATGATTTTCGCTTCGAGAGCGGCGCTGATATAGGGTTCGATGATGGTGCCGCTGGCGCGGCGCAGCAGGCCGGCGACACGGTTGTACCAGTAGGTGAATCCCCAGAAATAGAGAAGGTAGCTTTTCAGGGTGTAGGGCGCGCGGGGCAGCTCGCCGTCGCGTTCCCAGTTCGCTGTCCAGCGGTGGTGCGCCTGATGCATCGCCATGTCATAGTCGCGCGGGAACATCATCAGAAAGCCGACGATCCGTCCGAAAACCTCGTTCAGGCGGCGGGTGCGGAACACGGTCCAGTGCGACAGCTCATGCTGCGCGGCGTAGAGGAAGTTCACCGCCACGCCAAGGCAGAAGCCGGTGGCGACAACCCACCATGTTCCCATCGCCAGGTAATGCAGGTAGCCAAGCACAAGGATGGCGCCGACATGGCTGCCAAGCTGAAGCCACCCGGCAAGGTCCGACTTGGCGTTGAATTCCTTGAGCTCAGCTCCGGTCAGAAGCTTCCGTGTGGAAAATGTTTCTTCCATAATCGTCACCTCACACAATTCCGCGCGGCCGCCATAAAGGATGGACAGCGTGGCTAGAGCCTAGATTTCACCATGACAGGCCGCGATGTGGCCAGACGTCACAGTACCCGGGATGCATGTCGACAGGCTACATCCTGCTGACAGCGGCGTCACCCAGATTTTCAACGCCGCGCTGCTTCAGAAGCTCGTCAAGCCAGTCCGGGTCCATTTCCGGAACAGAGCTGAGCAGCAGATCGGTGTAGGCATGGTGCGGCGGGGTGAACATCTCGTCCTTCGGGCCGGCCTCGACGATCAGCCCGTCCTTCATCACCACCACCTCGTCGGCGATGGCCCGCACCGTCGACAGATCGTGGGTGATCAGCATGTAGGAGAGCTTCATCTCCTCCTGAAGCCGCGTCAGAAGCTTCAGGATGCCCTCGGCGACAAGCTGGTCGAGGGCAGATGTCACCTCGTCGCAGATAATGAATTTCGGCTCCGCCGCCAATGCCCTGGCGATGCCAATCCGCTGTTTCTGGCCGCCTGACAGCTCCGAGGGCAGGCGGTTGATATAATCCTTCGGGTCCATCTCGATCAGCTCGAGAAGCTCCTCGACGCGGCGGCGCTTCTCCGCCCCCTTGAGGCCAAGATAGAATTCCACCGGCCTGCCGATGATCTCGCCGATGCGCTTTCGCGGGTTCAGCGCGGTGTCCGCCATCTGATAGATCATCTGCACCTGGCGAAGCTGGTCGATGCTGCGCTTGCGGTAATCGGCGGGAAGAACATTGTTCTCGAAGGCGATCTCGCCCGTCATCGGCGGCAGAAGGCCGGTAATGCAGCGCGCCGTCGTCGATTTGCCCGATCCCGATTCGCCGACCACGGCGACGGTGCGCCCTTCATGGATGTCGAAGCTGACATCGCGGACCACCGGCTCGCCATTCGCATAGGCTGCGGTGACGCCGCGAAGGCTGATCACCGGTACAGCGCCTGTCTTGGCTGGCGGTTTCTGCGGCCGCTGGAAGCTTCGCACCGCCCATAGCGACTTGGTGTAATCCTCGGCCGGCGCGTCCAGCATGGTGCGGGTATCGGCCTCCTCGACCTCGTCGCCCCGCAGCAGCACCTTCACCCGGTCGGCCATCTGCGCCACCACGGCAAGGTCATGGGTGATATAGATGGCTGCCGTCTGGAACTGCTCGACAATCTCGCGGATGGCGACCAGCACCTCGATCTGTGTGGTGACGTCAAGCGCCGTTGTCGGCTCGTCGAAGATGATCAGGTCGGGCCGGCAGGACATCGCCATCGCGGTCATCGCCCGCTGAAGCTGTCCGCCCGACACCTGATGCGGATAGCGGAAGCCGATCTCGTCCGGATTGGGAAGGCGAAGCCGGCGATACAGGTCGATGGCGTCGCTTTCCGCCTCCGAGCGGCTGGACAGGCCGTGAAAGAGCGGGGCCTCGGAATGCTGGTTGATGATCTTGTGCGCCGGGTTGAAGCTTGCCGCGGCGGACTGCGCGACATAGGCGATGCGTTTGCCAAGAAGCTGGCGCTTCACATCGGCGGTGGCCCCGACAAGATCAATGCCGTCAAACTGGACCGACCCGCCGACAATCTCGCAGCCGTCGCGGGTAAAGCCCATCGCCGCCAGGCCAAGGGTGGACTTGCCGGCGCCCGATTCTCCTATGAGACCCAGAACCTCGCCGCGTTTCAGGTCGAGATCGACCTTGTTGATGATCCGCACCCGGGTTTCGTCGGTAACGCCCTCGATCTCGAGATTGCGGATTTTGACAAGCGGTTTGGAAGCTGACATCGCGCCTACTCCTTCAGTCCGGATGCGCGGTGCAGCATCCAGTCGACAACGAAATTGACGGCAACGGTCAGCAGCGCGATCGCGCCGGCCGCCATCAGCGGCAGCGATGCTGTCAGCGGACCGACAACCGGGAAGGGGGCGTAGGCGATGAACTGCGACAGGTCACGCACCATCGTGCCCCAGTCGGCAAGCGGCGGCTGGATGCCGATGCCAAGGAAGGACAGCGACGCAATGGTCAGGAACACGAAACAGAAGCGAAGCCCGAATTCCGCCAGAAGCGGTGCGAAGGCGTTCGGCGCGATCTCGCTGAAAATAAGGTAGGAGAGCTTCTCGCCGCGAAGCTTCGCCGCCTCGAAGAAATCCATGACCACGATGTTCATCCCGACGGCCCGCGACAGGCGGAACACCCGCGTTGAATCCAGGACCGCGATGATCAGGATCATGAACAGCGTGACCATTCCCTTCTCCGAGCCGAACCAGGCCGTCGCGATGGTCATCAGCAGCAGGGCGAAGATCAGCTGCGGTATCGACATCAGCATGTCGACGATGCGCGAGAGCACCTGGTCGAGGACGCCGCCGATGGTGGCGGCAAGGAAGCCGAGGCTGATGCCGATGAAAAAGGCCAGAAGCGTGGTGACGAAGGCGATGCCGACAGTGTTCTGCGCGCCGTAGATCAGGCGGGAGAGAATGTCCCTGCCGATCTGGTCGGTGCCGAGAAGATGCGCCGGGTTGCCGCCCATCTCGGGATTGCCGCCGGGAAGGACATTGGCGTCCTTGAAGATTTCCGCCTGGCCGTAG
>JBMHCH010000016.1:0-3999 GCA_049890015.1 Puniceispirillaceae bacterium (SeqCode) | reverse complement strand
GTATGAGTGGGATTACATCCCGCCCAACCGCACCGCCAACAAGTAATATTATTCCCGACCGGGTCTATGAATCACGACCGGGTCTATGAATGACGATCGGGTCTATGAATGACGGTCTGGTTACGGGCGCGGGATGGCGAGGTGGAGGCCGGGGCGCAGCCGTTGCGGGGGTGCCCGAGAGGTGCCTGCCCCAAGAGGTACCTGCCTCACAGGCGGCGATATCAATCCTGATGTGAAGGATTGGAGCGGCTGACCAGACTCGAACTGGCCCTAAGAGCTTGGAAGGCTCTTGTGCTACCACTACACCACAGCCGCACTCCGATGCGCAGGTTATGCCAGCAACTGCGGGTGCGGGTCCAGCGGTTTTTGGGCGGTGGTGCGTTGCCCCGACCCATTAACCGAAAATTACCGATGCCTGCCTAGACTGGTCTGCCGATCCGAAACAGCAGGGGAGGTGGCCATGGCCTTCGGGTTTCCGGGGTTGAAACGGCACCGTCCGAACGATCCGCGCACAAAGTCGGCGCTGAAGACGCTGACCTGGCGGGTGCTGGCCTCGACCGACACGCTGGTCATCGCCTGGGTGCTGACCGGCAGCTTCAAACTGGCGGGGTCTATCATGTCGGTCGAGATCGTCACCAAGATGTTTCTTTATTACGCGCATGAACGCGCCTGGAGCCGGTTCATGTAAGACGCCGTTGCGGTGCGGTGCCAGTCTGTGCCATGGGTTGTAGGATCCCCCGGACGCAATTTCTGACCAAGGCCCGCAGACATCACCCCGCACAGCCCACAGAACAGTCTCCATATCGGCAACCGTGACCTGCGCCGCCTGTGGCTGGCGGCGCATGACCTGAGCGGCGTGCCGTCAGGCCCAGTCGATGTGATGGCGATCATCCGACGGCTGGGCTTCCTGCAGATCGACACGGTGCGCAATGTGGTGCGGGCCCAGGACCATATCCTGTGGTCGCGCAACCGCAACTACCGCGAACGCATGCTGTGGCCGCTGCTTCGCCAGCGCCATCTCTTCGAGCATTTCACCCATGACGCCTCGCTGATTCCGATGGAGATCTATCCGCTGTGGCAACGCCAGTTCCGCCGCCTTGGCGATCGTGCCGCCAAGGCCGCCTGGTACCGGTCCGGCATGAATGCCGGTGAGATCGCCGCGCTGCGCGATCGCATTGCCGCCGAGGGGCCTCTTTCCACCCACGCTTTTGACAGCACCGCCGAGGGCCGCGAGATGTGGGCCCGAAAGCCGCACAAGAAGGCGCTGGAGCAGATGTGGTATGCCGGCGATCTCGCCACCGCCGAGCGCCGAAGCTTCGTGAAATATTACGATCTTGGCGAGCGGGTTTTCCCGCCGCTTGCCGAGGGGGCTCCGGACGAGGATGCCGCCGGCAGGATGCTGTGCGATCTGGCGATTGACCGGATGGGCGTTGCCAACGCCGGAGAGATCAGACGGTTCTGGGACGCGGTGACGGTGCAGGATGTGAAATCCTGGCTTCAGGGCAGCGATCTGGTGGCGGTGCGGGTGGAAGGCGCGGACGGCCGCTGGCAGGACAGCTGGGCCGCCCCGGATATCGAGGCGCGGCTGGCGGCAATCCCGCCGATGACGCCGCAGATTCGGATCATCAACCCGTTCGATCCGGCGATCCGCGACCGGGCGCGGCTGAAGCGGATCTTCGGCTTTGCATACACCAACGAGATGTTCGTGCCACCGGCGCAGCGGCGCTGGGGCTATTACGTCTACCCGCTGCTGGAAGGAGACCGGTTTGTTGGCCGGATCGAGGCGAAGGCGGATCGCCAGGGCGGGATGCTGCGGGTGACCGGATTCTGGCCGGAACCCGGGCTGCGCTGGGGGCAGGGGCGCGCCGACAGGCTACGGATCGAGCTGGAGAGGTTCGCGCGCCTGGCCGGGGTGACAGCCGCGCCCTTGAAGGGGCTGCCCGCTGGCTGATAAGGTGCCGCCAGGATGATGGTCAATGATACCGATATCGCGGCGGCAGATCGCCCGGAAGGCGAGCCGTCTGGGCTTCTGGCGGACTGGGGGAGCACGCATCTTCGCCTGTGGCTTGTCGATGAGGCCTTGACGGTCCTTCACCGCGAGGCATCGCCATGGGGGCAGGCAAGCCTGACACCTGAAGACTATGAGCCGATCCTGACAGGCTGTCTTGACCGGCATGGTCTGCCGCATGATCTGCCGATCGCCATCTGCGGCATGGCGGGGGCTGTCGGCGGATGGCGCGAAGCGCCCTATGTGGACTGTCCGGCCGAGTTGACGGCCCTTGCCGACCATGCCATCGCGGTGTCGGAGCGGCTGCCGCGATGCGCCATCCTTCCCGGAATCGCCAGGCGCGATACGGATCATCCGGACGCGATGCGCGGCGAGGAGACACAGTGCCTTGGCGCGCATGTCGGCGGCATCGGTGATGGCTGGATCTGCCTTCCCGGAACCCATTCCAAATGGGTGCGCGTCAGGTCCGGGAAGGTGCAGACCTTCACCACCTATATGACAGGCGATCTCTTCGCCGCGCTTGGCCGGCACGGCGCGCTTGCAGGACTTATGCAGCAGCACGACCCCGGCACCGATCCGGTGGCGGCGCATCTTCAGGATTTCGACGAAATGGTCTCGGCGGCGCTGGCGGATGACGGGGGTGGCTGGGACAGGCTGTTCGCGCTGCGGGCGGCGGTGGTGACCGGCCAGCGGGACGGCGCGGCGACGGCGGCGCGGCTGTCCGGGCTGCTGATCGCGACGGAAATCGCCGATGTCCGCGCGAAGATCGGCGGGCCTGTGACCATCATCGGCGATCCGGCGCTGGCCGCGCTCTATGCGCGGGGGATGGGCGTTGCCGGAATCGATCACAGCATGCTGGATGCCGAGGCGGCGACCATCGCCGGACTTGGCACTGTGGCGCGACAGCTGGCGCTGCAGCCTGGCGGAAAGGCGACAGGGATATGACCATGAACCCGACTGATATCTGGGCCGGCATGCCACGGCATCTTGTCGCCATCCTTCGCGGGTTGCAGCCCGGCGAGGCGGAGGCGGTGACCGCGGCGCTGATCGAGGCCGGGTTCCGCGCCATCGAAATTCCTCTGAACAGGCCGAACGCCATGCCGGCTGTGGAGATCGCCGTGCGCACAGCACAGGCGTCCGGTGAACAGTGTCTTGTGGGGGCCGGAACAGTGCTGTCGGAGGAGGCGGTGCGCCGGGTGCGTGACGCCGGCGGCAATCTTGTGGTCGCCCCGAACCATGATCCGGCGGTGGTGCGGGCGGCGCGCGGCGCCGGCATGGTAGCGATGCCTGGCGTGTTCACCGCGACCGAGGCTCTTGCCGCGCTGCGCGAAGGGGCGACGGCGCTGAAATTCTTTCCGGCGTCGGTTCTCGGCCCCTCTGGCGTGGCGGCGATCGCGACGATCCTGCCGGACGACACCTCCATCTGCGCTGTCGGCGGGGTCGGGCCGGATGATTTCGGCGCCTGGATGAAGGCTGGTGTTAGCGGCTTCGGGCTGGGCTCCAGCCTCTATCGCCCGGGTCAGACGGCGGCGCAGATCGGCGCGGCGGCCGAGGCCATGGCAGCCGCCCATGACGCGGCCCGAAGGCAAGCAGGGTCGGCAGGGTAACGACGGGCAAGAAGGGGTTATCCCGCCTTTTTCATCTTCACCGCTTTCGGTTTCGGGGCCCTGGCTGCCGGGCGCGGGGCGACATCGACCCAGCCGGCCAGATTGGCGGCGGCAAGCTCCTCGATCACCTTCATGCCGTCATCGCTGTCATTCAGGCAGGGGATGTAGGTCAGCGTCTCGCCGCCAGCCTCGTGGAATTCCTCTTCCAGCTCGTTGCCAAGCTCGTCCAGCGTTTCCAGACAGTCGGCGACAAAGCCGGGGGCCAGCACCATCACATGCTTGTGGCCATTCTCGGCCATCTCGGTCACCGCCTCGTCGGTATAGGGCATCAGCCACGGCTCCGACCCGAAGCGCGACTGGAAGGTGGCGTGGAAGGTCTCCTTG
>JBMHCH010000015.1:0-8141 GCA_049890015.1 Puniceispirillaceae bacterium (SeqCode) | reverse complement strand
AACAGTGCCTTCGGCAGCCACAGCAGGTGCCGTGGTCATCGCCATCACGCCGGCCATCGACGCAATGCCGACACCGACCGAAAGAATTTGTTTGGTGCTGAGCATATTTTCCTCCCAGAAGTTTGCTTCAGATCGCTCATTAGACTTGCCGGGCCAACCTTCGGCCAACCACGACATTCAGGCCGTTGCGGCAGGGCTCTGTGCGGGTATCACACCTGCGGTTGCCACGCCGTTCGTCCCAAAGTTCAGATGTGTAATCCACACCTCTTTCAAATACGGTATACCAAATTTTCAGGCATCACAATGTGCAATATGCCTCTTTGTGACGCAGATCGGATGCGTGGTCTGAAAGGCAGTTGCCGCCTGCTCAATCAACGGTGACGCCGGCCTCGCGGGCGCGCTCGACCATGTAGTCACGGCCGGCAAGCATGTCTTCTATGGTGCCGAAGCCATTGGTGTAATGCCCGGTATAGCCTGTTCCCTCGATCTTTTTGAACATCGCGCCGAAATCGATCGTGCCTTCGCCCGGAATCTGGTGGATTTCAAAGGAACCGTTATTGTCGGCAAGCCGCACCTCGTGGCAGAGGCTGAAATCCATCGCATCGACAAAGGCGTCGATGCCGACACCGGGAAGGAAATGCGCATGGTTCGCTGTGAAGGACCAGCGCAACGCCGGATTGTCGATCTGGCGGAAGAAGTGCATGCATTCCGCCGGCGTCACCGGCATGTAGTTCACCTCGGCAAGAACGGGCTCCCAGTTCAGATTCTCCAGAAGCAGGAGAACCCCGCGTTCAGCGGCATAATCGGCGACCCGCTTCAGCCTGTCGATCGCCGCCTGCATCCTGATTTTCCTGCAGGCAGTGAAGTGATAGCCGCCATGGACGACGATCCATTTGGCCCCAAGCCTTGGTGCCAGATCGATATAGGCCTTCATATAGGCGTCCACCGCATCGCGGCAGAACGGCGAGATCTCGGCGACATTCACGCCTGACAGCGTATGCAGCCCGAAGCTGATGCCGCTTGTTTCCAGAAGCTCGCGCACACCGGCACAGCGCGCCTCATCGAAGGTCTCCAGAGCATTTGGTGCGATATCGGTCTGCGCGTCGATGATCTCAACGCCGTTCTCCGCCGCCCAGCGGATGCCATCCTCAAGAGGCAGCCGCCGCCCGAGATCAATTCCGATACGCTGTTTCAATGTCTTGCCGGCCATGATGTCCCTCCCGCTGGCGTTCCCGGTCCGGCAGCCGATCAGCTTCCGGTGAAATTCGGCTTTCGCTTTTCCATGAAGGCGCGCCGGCCTTCGATGTAATCCTGGCTGTCGAAGCAGGCCTTCACCATTGCGGCGAGCGCGGCAAGGTCGCGCTCCGACTCATCGCCCTGAATGGACTGGGTGATGGCTTTCACCGATTCGATCGTCATCGGCGCGTTCTCGGAAATGCGTTTTGCATAGTCATCGGCATAGGCTGCCAGCATCTGCGGTGACAGCACCCGGTTCACCAGACCCATGTCATAGGCCTCGGCGGCGCTGAACTGGCGGGCTGTGAAGAAGATCTCCTTGACCATCGCCGGCCCGACAAGATTGGCAAGCCGGCGGATGCCCTCATAGCCGTAGCCAAGGCCAAGCTTCGCCGCCGGCACGGCAAAGCGGCTCTTGTCCTCGCACAGCCGGATGTCGCAGGCCACCGCCAGCCCCATGCCGCCGCCAATGCAGTATCCCTGGATCATCGCGATGGTCGGCTTCGGGAAACTGAAAACCGCATCATAGAACGCCTTGCTGGCCTCGGCATATCTGCTGACATCCTCGGCGCTGGACCTCTCCTTCTCGAATTTTGAGATATCCGCGCCAGAGGCGAAAGCCTTGCCGCCGGCACCACGGATCACCAGAAGCCGCGCCTCGGGATCGGCAGCCATGCGCGTCACCTCCGCGGCCCCGGCCTGGTACATCGCCATCGAGATGGCGTTGTGCCGCTCAGGGTTGTTGATCACCACATGGCCCACGCGGTCGACGATGCCGGAAAGAAGCTTGCCTTCGGCATGATCCGTCAGTTGATCGAATTTCATGTCACGCCCCGCGCCGCAAAGTCACTGATGTCAGACTCCGAATAACCGAACTCGGCCAGTATTTCGGCTGTATGCTGCCCTTTCTTCGGAGGTGGGCGGCGGATGTCCGATGCCGAGCGGCTCATCTTGATCGGCTGGCCGACAATCTGTGACGGGCCGCGTTCCTGGCTGTCCACATCGCGGGCGATTCCCAGATGCTGCACCTGCGGGCTCTCGAAGACCTGCTGGATGTTGTTGATCTCGCCGCAGGGCACGCCGATTTCCGCCAGCCGCTCAACCCAATAGGCTGTTGCCTTCTGCGAGGTGTTCTCGTTGATGATGGCGTTCAGCGGCTTGCGATTCTTGCTGCGCGACGGCTGGTCGGCGTAATCCTCGTGATCCATCCGGTCATCGCCAAGCTCCTCTTTCAGGCGCAGCCAGATATGCTGGCCAGCGCAGGCGATGTTGATAAAGCCGTCGGAGGTGGCGAAGACGCCGGTCGGGATCGAGGTCGGATGATCATTGCCGGCCTGTTGCGGCACATTTCCGTCCATCAGCCAGCGCGCCGCCTGGAAGTCCAGCATCGCGATCTGCGCCTGCAGGAGCGATGTCTGTACCCATTGGCCCTCGCCTGTCTTCTCGCGCCCGAGAAGCGCCAGAAGAACGCCCTGCGCGGCAAAGCCGCCGGCGGTCAGATCGGCGATCGGAATCCCGACCCGCATCGGACCTTCGCCAGGGGCGCCGGTAATCGACATCAGTCCGCCCATGCCCTGCGCGATCTGGTCGAAGCCGGGACGCGACGCCAGCGGACCGTCCTGGCCAAAACCGGAAATCGACGCATAGACGAGGCGGGGGTTCAGCGCACGCAATGTTTCGTAATCGATGCCGAGCCGGAACTTCACGTCGGGGCGATAATTCTCCACCACAACATCGGCGGTCTCGGCCATCTTCTTGAAAATGGCGACGCCTTCGGGATCCTTCAGATTGAGGATCATCGAGCGCTTGTTGCGGTGCAGGTTCTGGAAGTCCGATCCTTCGCGCGATCCCCCCATGTCGGAGCCTGCGGTGTCCGGATTCTCGATCTTGATGACATTTGCCCCCCAGTCCGCAAGCTGACGAACGCAGGTGGGGCCCGACCGGACCCGCGTCAGGTCGAGAACGGTGTAATCTGAGAGGATATCGCTGGCAGGTTCAAATGGCATGTCGGACCTTCTTGTGCCGGTTCAACGCGGCGGACAGCCATCATCGACCTTGGCCACACTCGACTTGGGTGAAAAAATTGTATACCAAAATAAAGGCTGATCGGTTTTTTGAAGTCAATTCAAATCTTCGGCCCACCATCACCTGACCGGACGCCCTTCCGATGAAGACCCTTTTCCTTTTGTTCGACAGTCTGAACCGGTCGGCTCTTGGGGCCTATGGGGGGCAGATTCCGACACCGAATTTCGACAGGCTGGCGGCGCGCTCGGCGGTGTTTGACACGCATTATGCCGGATCGCTCCCCTGCATGCCGGCGCGACGCGACATGCAGACAGGCAGGCTGAATTTCCTGCATCGCAGCTGGGGACCGCTGGAGCCGTTCGACGACAGCTTCGCCGGCCAGATGAAGGCTGGCGGCACCTACAGCCATCTTGTCTCCGACCATTATCACTATTTCGAGGATGGCGGTGCCACCTACCACACCCGCTATAACAGCTGGGAGTTCATCCGCGGTCAGGAATCCGACCCCTGGACAGCCATGGTGAAGCCGCCGATCGAGCGGTTCCGCGACCAGTATCACCCGGTCCAGTTCGAGGATCATCGTGACGGCCACCGGCTGCAGGGCATGATCAACCGCACCCGCATCACCGAAGAGGCGGAGTTCCCGGTGGTGAAATGCGTTGACGCCGCGCTGGATTTCATGCGCCGGAACGCGGAGGCTGACAGCTGGCTGCTGCAGATGGAAACCTTCGACCCGCACGAACCGTTTCACGCGCCGGAGGGCTACCGCGCCGGGGATACCGGCTATGACGGGCCGGTTCTGGACTGGCCCCGCTACAAGACTGTCGATGAAACGCCAGAAGAGGTGGCCGAGCTTCGCGCCAACTATGCGGCGCTGGTGCGGCTGTGCGACGCCCAGCTTGGCCGCATCCTGGACGAGCTTGACGCTACCGGCGGCTGGCGGGACACGGCGGTGGTGATGACAACCGACCACGGGTTTCTTCTGTCCGAACATGACTGGTGGGCGAAGAACAGGATGCCCTTCTATAACGAGGTGGCGCATATCCCGCTGATGATCCACCACCCGCAGCTGACAAGGCCGGGCCAGCGGATCGGCGCGCTGACCCAGACCATCGACCTGATGCCGACGCTTCTGGAACTTCATGGCGAGGCGCCCGGGCCGCATGTCCGCGGCAGATCGCTTCTGCCGCTTCTCGACGGGCGCGCCGAGAGCGTGCGCGATATCGCGCTCTACGGTATTTTCGGCGGGGCGATCAACGCCACCGACGGACGCCACACCTATTTCCGCTATCCCGCCGATATGGACGGCGCGCCGCTGTTTGAATATACGCTGATGCCGGCGCATAACCGCAGCCTGTTCACCATCGAGGAGCTGGCGCCGGCGACGCTTCACCGCGGCTTCGGTTTCACCCGCGGCGCGCCGGTCCTGCGGATGCCGGCACGGCCCGATGCCAAGCGGTCACCGCGGCAGGGCGGCTTTGCTGACGCCAGCACCGTGCTGTATGATCTGGCGGCAGATCCGCGGCAGCTCTCGGCGATTGATGCGCCCGACATGGAGTGGTCCCTGTGCGATGCCATCCGTTCCGAAATGGCGGCGCATGAGGCGCCGGCGGAGCTCTATGACCGGTTTGGCCTTGCCTGATCTGACAATTTCCCATCCGGGCCTGCGCCCTTCCCTCAACCAGGACCTTTATCCATGACCAATCACCTCTATGACGGCGTGTTCGCCCCCCATGCCGAAAGCGACAAGACATTTCTGTACACGGCGGGCGGGGAGATCAGCTATGCCGAATTCACCGCGCTGACCGACCGCATCGCCGCCATGCTGGTGGCGACGGGCCTTGCGCCGGGCGACCGGGTGGCGGTGCAGGCCGACAAGTCGGTGATGCTCTTCGCGCTCTATGTGGCGACGGTGAAGGCCGGCGGCGTCTATCTGCCGCTGAACACAGGCTACACAGCGGCTGAGCTCGACTATTTCCTTGGCGACGCGAAGCCGCGGATCGTTGTCGTGTCCGGCAAGGCCGAGGCGGCCATTGCCCCGATCGCACAGCGCATCGGCGCGGCACTGATGACACTGGACGCCGATGAAAGCGGCAGCCTTGCCGAAGCGGCGATGGCCCATGAGGGGCCGTTCAGCGCGGTGCCCCGCGAATCCGAGGATCTGGCCGCCATCCTCTACACGTCGGGCACAACCGGCCGTTCGAAGGGCGCGAAGCTGTGCCACCGCAACCTGCGCTCGAATGCCGAGGTGCTTCGCGACTACTGGCGCTTCACGGCCGACGATGTGCTGCTTCACATGCTGCCGATCTATCACACGCACGGCCTGTTCGTGGCCGGCAATCTGCTGGCGCTGGTCGGCGGGTCGATGATCTTCCTGCCGAAATACTCGGCCGATGTGGCGCTGGACTGGATGCCGAAGGCGACCACGATGATGGGCGTTCCGACCTTCTATACCAGGCTTCTCGACCATGAGGGTTTCACCCGCGAGGCAAGCTCCCATATGCGGCTGTTCATTTCCGGATCTGCGCCGCTTCTGGCCGAGACGCACCGCCAGTTCGAGGAGCGGACCGGAAAAGCCATTCTTGAACGATACGGCATGACCGAGACCAATATGAGCACCTCGAACCCGTTCGAGGGGGATCGCCGGGCCGGCACGGTCGGCTTCGCGCTTCCCGGGGTGGAGATCCGGATTGCCGACGCGCAGACCGGCGCGCCCTTGCCAGATGGCGAGATCGGCATCATCGAGCAGCGCGGCGACAATGTCTTTCTCGGCTATTGGGAAATGCCGGACAAGACCGCCGAATCCTTCCGCGATGACGGCTTCTTCATCACCGGCGACATGGCTGTCCGCAACGCCGACGGCTATATCAGCATCGTCGGGCGCGACAAGGATCTGATCATATCGGGCGGGCTGAACGTCTATCCGAAAGAGGTGGAAGGCATGATCGACGCTGTCGACGGCGTGCTGGAAAGCGCCGTGATCGGCGTGCCGCACCGTGATTTCGGCGAGGCGGTCGTGGCGGTGGTCGTGCGCAGCGATGACGCGCTGGAGGCGAGGACGGTCGAGGCCGCGCTTGCCGGCCAGCTGGCGAAATTCAAGCAGCCGAAGGCGATCCTGTTCACCAGCGCCCTGCCCCGCAACAGCATGGGCAAGGTCCAGAAGGCCGAACTTCGAAAGACGCATGCCAGCCTGTTTGCCTGATGGCAGCAGGCGGCGATTCAGCGCGTGCTGCCGGCCTCGCGAAGCTGACGCTCGCGCCGCAGGATGAACACAGAGGACGCGATGATGATCGTGCTTCCGGCAATGATCTCGAATGTCAGGATCTCGCCAAAGAACAGGATCCCGGCGGCAATCCCCATCGGGATCGACAGATAGTGAAGCGGCGCGAGGATGCTGGCAGGCACAAGCTTGTGGCTGAAGGCAAGGCCGAACTGCTGGAAACTCGACAGCACGCCGATGGCGACCAGGATTGCCAGATCCGTCTGGCCGGTCGGAAGCGGCGCCCCGACAGCCATCACAATCACCGCGAAGATCACCGTTCCCATGCCATTATGCCAGACAGCGGTTGTTGCCGGGCTGTCATGCCGCCCAAGCCGGCGGAGCGTGATCATCATCAGCGCTCCGAAGAACGGCGATCCAAGACCAAGAAGGATTCCGGCGAGGGTCCAGCCACCACCGAACGGATCAAGAAGAAGCATCGTGCCGCCGAACCCGGCCATGACAGCGCTCCAGCGCCGCCAGCCGACACGCTCGCCAAGCATGAAGGGCGCCAGAAGCGTGACGAACAGGGTCAGCGTCTGGAACAGGACGGTGACAAGCGACAGCGGCATCAGATCAAGCGCCGCATAGAAGCAGGCGAGGCTGATGAGCCCAGTGGCGATGCGCAGCGACAGGGTGCGCGGCCTGCTGATGTGAAGCGCCTGGTGGCCGCGCTGCCACAGCGCTGTCGCCACAAGCAGCGGCAGGCATAACGCATAGCGGAACAGCAATATCGTTGTCGTCTCGATCCCGTCGGAGACAAGCTTCACCAGCGCCGAGACCACCACCATCATGGTGATCTCGCCAAGCGCCACGCTGACCCCGAGCGGCAGATTGACCTGGCCGCTGTCGCCGGGCCTGCCGCTCACCGTCCGGCCGTCCGCGGGGCGGCTGGCACCAGCCTATTCCTCGATCTCGAAATGCTCGAGATGCTTGTCGGTGATGGTGATGCCAAGTCCCGGAAGCGTGTCGTCAAGCTGCAGGAAGCCGTCATCATCGGCATCAGGATCGCCTTCGAAAATGTAGTAGAACAGCTCGTTCCCCACCTCAACATCGAAGACCGGGAAATATTCCGAGATCGGACAGTTCAAGTTCGACATGGTCAGATGGTAGTTGTGCATCTGGCCTGCATGCGGGATCACCGGGATCTGGTGCGCCTCGGCGACAGCGTTGATCTTCTGCGCGGCGGTGATGCCACCCACCCGGTTGGTGTCGTATTGCAGCACCGAAACCGCCTTTTCCTGAAGAAGCTGCGCGCAGCCGAGAAGCGAATATTCGTGCTCGCCTCCGGAAATGGGGATCGGGCCGCGGTTCAGCTCGGCATAGCCGCGAAGATCATCGGCGATCACCGGCTCTTCCAGCCAGCGCGGCTCGAATTTCTCCAGCTTCGGAATCATGCGTTTGGTGTAATCGAGGTTCCAGCCCATATAGGCTTCCAGCATCAGGTCGCGGTCCCAGCCGATCACCTCGCGCACCGCCTCGACCCGCTTCAGATTCTCGCGCATGCCGGCCATGCCGTCGCGCGGGCCATAGCCGAAACGCGTCTTGAAACCGACATAGCCTTTCTTCATCGCCTCCTCGGCCTCGGCCTGCATGCTATCGATGGAACCGGCATAGAGCT
>JBMHCH010000014.1:0-15941 GCA_049890015.1 Puniceispirillaceae bacterium (SeqCode) | reverse complement strand
TACCAAGACACGTCTCGTCGTGGCGCGGGTTCTGCTGCTGGTTGTCGGTGCGGCGGCCGCCTATGTGGCGTCGGCCAAGCTGACCGGGATTCTCGGTGCCGTGGCGTGGGCATTCTGCTTCGCCAACTCCGGCCTGTTCTTTCCGCTGGTGCTTGGTGTCTGGTGGAAGCGGGCGAACCGCGCAGGTGCGGTTGCCGGCATGATCGGCGGCTTTGGCGCCGGTGCCTGGTATCTGTACATGGTGCAGTTCGCCGGCATGACCCCGTGGCTCGGCCTTGACGGCCTGCGCTTCGGCATGATCGGCATGCCGGTCAGCCTGGTGCTGATGATCGTCGTCTCGCTGATGACCGAAGAGCCGGATGAGGAGACCCAGAAAATGGTCGACGCCATCCGCGTTCCGAAGGGTGAGACCGTCACCAACGCCTGACGGCAACCATCATGCGCCAGCGCGGCATGGCTGACACGGGCGCATGAGCGACAATTTTGCGGAGCAGGGAGCCTTCCCTGCTCCGTTTCATTTGTGCAGAATGCAGGAACGGTTTCGTGGGGGAGACACCAACAATGACGGCTGAGATTCCGATAGCCATCCTGATCCTCGACTATGTCATGGGTCTGGCGATGTGGACCCTGATCGGCAGGTTCGGCATGAGCATCTTCGTGTCCGAAAATTCGGACTTTTTCTTCATGAAGGCCTTTGTACGGATGACCGATCCGATGATCAGAGTCATGAACAGGCTGACTCCGCCCTTTCTTGTCGACAGGATGCGGCCTCTCTATGTCGCCTGGTTCATCTATATGATCCGCTTCTACATCATGCCGCTGATGCTCGGCTACAGCCTGATGGGGGTTCTGTCCTTCCCGCTGGAGTCTGAGATCGCCCTGGTGATCTACGATATCGGCCAGCTGTTCCGCTAGTCAGGAGAGGAACATGACGCTTGTCGCGGTTGATGTTGGCGGCACCAATGTCCGGTTCGCCGTCGCCGACGGATCCGGTCTGTCATGCGTGCGAAGCATGCTGTGCGGCGATTTCCCGTCGCTGCAGGCGGCGTTTGCCGCCTATCTTGGCGAGGCCGGCATCCTGGCGCATGCCGCAAGTGTCGCGGTCGCCGGCCCGGTGCAGGACGCGCATGTCGATGTCACCAACAATCACTGGCGCTTCGACAAGACTGATCTTCTGGGGGCGGCCGGCCTCGACCGGCTTCTGGTGATCAATGACTTCACCGCGCAGGCGCTTGCCCAGACCGACCCTTCGGCGCATGGCAATCTGCGCCTCCTCGACGGGAGCGGACGCGCCGGCGCGCCGCTGTTGGTGATCGGCCCCGGCACCGGTCTTGGTGTCTCGGCGCTGATCCCGGCGGCGGACGGCTACATTCCGCTCCAGGGCGAGGGCGGGCATGTCGGTTTCGCGCCGCAGGATGATGCCGAGCTCCGGCTTCTCGACGCATTGCGCGCCGAGGTCGGTCATGTGTCCGCGGAACATCTTGTCAGCGGTGGCGGTCTGGAGACCATCTATCGGCTGCAGACCGGCGGCGGCAGGCTGACCGCTCCCGAGATCGGGTCGGCGGCGATCGCCGGCGACGGGCCGGAGCGCGAGGCGGCGATGACGATGCTGGGCATTCTGGGGACGGTGATCGCCGATGCCACGCTGACCATGGGATGCTGGCGCGGGGTGGTCATCGCTGGCGGAATTGTCGCCCAGCTTCAGGAGCTTCTGGCCGCCAGCCCCTTTGCCGACCGCTTCCGTCATGGCGGCACCATGGGGCGGCTTCTGGGCGATGTGCCTGTCTGGCTGTCGGTTGATCCGCATGCCGGTCTTCGCGGCGCGGCGACGGCGATGGAGACACCCGCGCTGCGCCATATGGTGATTTCAGCCTGACAGGCGTGCCGAGTATCAGGACGAGCCTGCCTGTCCGGCGCTGGCGACGAAGCGGGGCATGGCGTAGCTTGCCAGCCCCAGCATGAGCGCCATGCCGGCAATGGCGAGGATGGTGACATCCAGCCCCAGGACATGTGCCAGTACCCCGAACAGAGCCGGTCCGCTGATCAGCCCGAAATAGGCGAACCCGACAATCACCGAGATTTCGCGCAATGGCTGGTCGCCGGCGGCGCGCCCGGCTTCTGACACGATGATCGGGAAGGCGTTTCCGAGGGCAAGGCCGACAAACACATAGGCGCTGACCAGCATCGCGGGGTTGCTGGTGGTGACCGCGAGGATCAGAAGTATGCCGGCGACTACCAGAGGAAGTGCCAGAAGAAGGTTTGGCGCGATGAGCGATCCAAGCCTGTCGCCGAAGAATCGCGAGACGGTCATCGCCACGCTGAACAGCAGCACGGCGCGGCCTGCTTCCTCAAACGGCAGCTCCATCACCCGGTTCAGATGGAGCGCCGACCAGTCGATGACGCCGCCCTCGACAAGCGATGCAAGGGTGATCGTCGCGCCGAGGAACAGGATCACGGCAGGCCGCAGCCTGATCGGCGCCTGCGATGACGCGGCGTCTTCGTCACGGCGCGGCTCGCTGTCAAGCCAGCGGCTCGCAACAAGCATGTAGAGACCGTAGGCCAGCGCGCACAGGATAATGCCGGCGGTCAGACTTTTGCCGCCGGACAGAAGCAGGGTGGTCAGCCCGGCACCGGCCAGCATGCCAAGCGAGAACAGCGCATGGAAGGATGACATGCTGCGCTTCCCGGCGGCCTGCTCCCATTGCGAGGACTGGCTGTTCAGACCGGCATCGACAAAGCCTGCGGCAAATCCGGTGAGCACTCCGAACAGGAAGAAGGCGGGAAGCGATCCGGTCAACAGGCAGACAGCGAAGCCGGCGCCATAGGCGGGCCCGGCGAAGCGGACCAGCCTTCCGGAATCCTGCAGCGCCGGGACTCTTGTCACCAGAAAGATGGCGGCGCACAGGCTGACGCCGATGCTCAGCAGGAAGGCGGAGATCATCAGCTCGCTCAACCCAAGAGCAGCGCTGCGAAGCGGGACCATGACCCCCCACATTCCCATGAACAGCCCGAGGCCGAAGAAGCCCGCCGAGATGGACCGCCTTGTCGTGGCGAGAAGGGGGGACGTCATCAGGCGCTAAGTGCCGCCGCGGCGTGGGCGCGGCTGGTGATGCCGTCAAACGCGCCGGCGGCGATGGCGGCCTGCGATGCCACCCAGCTTCCGCCGACGCAGGCGATATTGGGAAGTGCCAGCCAGTCCGGCGCGCTGTCCTGTGTGATCCCGCCCGTCGGACAGAAACTGATGTCGGGAAGCGGGCTCGCCAGCGCCTTGATGAAATTGATGCCGCCGGCGGCATTGGCCGGAAAGAATTTCATCGCGGCAAACCCGGCCTCCTGAAGCTCCATCATTTCGGACACGGTCGCGGCCCCGGGAAGAAGCGGCAACCCGGCGTCTTCGCAGCCTCTGATGACATTGGCGGGGGTGCCTGGCGACACCGCGAAGGCGGCTCCGGCCTCGCGCGCCTGCCTTGCGCGTTCGGCATTGTTCACGGTGCCGGCACCAACGGTGATGTCGGGACAGCCGGTGGCCACAGCGTGGATGGCATCCAGCGCCGCCGGGGTGCGCAGCGTGATCTCTATGGTCCGGATGCCGCCGGCGAGAAGCGCGTTGGCAAGCGGCACAGCCTGCGCAGCGTCATCAATCACGATCACCGGCATGACCGGGCCAAGCGCAAGGATTTCCGAAATGCGTTTCATTGGCGTGGACATGGGTCAGGTCTCCATGGAATGCAGGCCGGCGCCCTGTTCGGCCGATCCGGCGGCGGCGCGAAGCGCGCCGAAAAGCGGGCGGGCAAAGCCGCGTTGCGGAGCGCGGTTGGTCGGGCCGTAGGCTGGCCGCCCCGACAGGTCGGCGTCTGTCTCCAGCCTTCCCGCCACCGCATCAAGCCTGATCATGTCACCATCCGCCAGCCGGCCGATGGGGCCGCCGGCCACCGCCTCGGGCGTCACATGGATGGCGGCGGGGACGGTTCCCGAGGCGCCCGACATGCGCCCGTCCGTCACCAGCGCGACAGCGTGGCCCTTGTCCTGAAGGTTGGACAGCATCGGCGTCAGGCTGTGAAGTTCCGGCATGCCGGTGGCCTGCGGGCCCTGGCCGCGCACCACGACAACGACATCGCGGTCCAGCGCGCCGGCGGCATAGGCGGCCTTCACCGCCGCCTCGTCATCGAAGATCGCGGCCGGCGCTTCGATCAGGTGGCGTTCCGGGGCGACGGCGGAAATCTTGATCACCGATTTGCCAAGCGCGCCATCCAGCATCCGCAACCCGCCATTGGCGGCGTGCGGGTCACCGGCAGGCCGCAGGATCTCGCGATCCAGCGATTGCGCCGGCGCATCGCGCCAGACAAGGCCGTTTTCCGCCAGCACGGGTTCGCTGGCATAGTCGGACAGGCTGTCGCCGGCGACGGTGGCGGCGCTGCCATCCAGAAGGCCGGCACCAAGAAGCTCGCGGATGACATAGCCCATGCCGCCGGCAGCGTGGAAATGGTTCACATCCGCCTGGCCGTTCGGATAGACCCGCGCCAGAAGCGGCGTCACCTCCGACAGTTCGGCGAAATCCTGCCAGGTCAGCGTGATGCCGGCGGCGGCGGCCATGGCCGGAAGGTGAAGCGTGTGGTTGGTCGATCCGCCGGTGGCGTGAAGCCCGATAATGGCGTTCACGAAGCTGCGCTCATCAAGGCATGTTCCGATGGGGCGCGGGTCGGCGCCGCGGCGGGCGATGGCGATGGCGCGCTCGGTCGCGGCGACGGTCAGGGCATGGCGGAGATCGTCATGCGGATTGACGAAGGCCGACCCCGGAAGATGAAGCCCCATCACCTCCATCAGCATCTGGTTGGAATTGGCGGTGCCGTAGAAGGTGCAGGTTCCCGGGCCGTGATAGGCGGCAACTTCCGACTTCAGAAGGTCGGCGCGGGTTGCCTCGCCGCGGGCGAAGGCTTTCCGCACCGCCGCCTTTTCAGCATTCGGCAGGCCGCTTGTCATCGGGCCCGCCGGCACGAAAATCACCGGAAGATGGCCAAAGGACAGCGCCCCGATGACAAGGCCAGGCACGATCTTGTCACAGACGCCGAGGCACAGCGCGGCGTCATAGACGCCATGCGAGAGGCCGACGGCGGTGGCCATGGCGATGACATCGCGGCTCATCAGCGACAGCTCCATGCCGGGCCGCCCCTGGGTGACGCCGTCACACATCGCCGGCACCCCGCCAGCCACCTGCGCGGTGCCGCCTGCCGCGCGGGCCGCGGCGCGGATCACCTGCGGGTATCCTTCAAATGGCTGATGCGCCGACAGCATGTCGTTATAGGCGGTGATGATGCCGATATTGGGGGCCGGCGCTTCGCCCGAGCCAAGAACCGAAGCCTGATCCTGGCCGGCGGCGGCGGCGGCATGCGCCATGTTCGAGCAGGACACGCTGCGGCGGTCGCTGTCCGGCGAGCTCTCCATCGCCGCGATGTCCTCGAGATAGGCCCGGCGCCGGTCTTGGCTGCGCTTGCGGATGCGCTCGGTGACGCTGGCGACGCGATCGTGAAGCTGGGTCATGGATATTGTTCCGTGCCGTCGGGTGTTGATGCGTTTCGGTTCAGTATCACACAGCTTGCCACTGCGGTCCTAGTCATCATGAGGATCGATCCAGGCGCGGCCGTCCGCGGCGAGAAGCTCGTCCGCCGGCCCCATCGTTCCGGAGCGATAGAGATGCGGGGTGCGCGCCGCGATCATTCCCATGACCGGGTCGATGATGTCCCATGCGGCGAACACCTCGTCGCGGCGCATGAACAATGTCTGGTTGCCGCGCGCCGTATCCATGAGCAGCCGTTCATAGGCGTCGGGAAGGCGGGACTCGAAGGTGTCGTCGAAGCTGAGATTGAGCTCCGAGGGAAACAGCCTCATCCCGCCCGGGCCGGGCTCCTTCGAGATCAGCTGGAGGCGCAGCCCCTCGCTTGGCTGCAAACGGATGATCAGCCTGTTGGGCGGGCTGTCGATGGCCGCGCCGCCATTGCGCTCGAAGATGTCGTGCGGACGCTGCTTGAAGGTGATGACAATTTCCGAGGCGCGCCGCTCCAGCTTCTTGCCGGTGCGGATGTAGAAGGGCACGCCGGCCCAGCGCCAGTTGTCGATGGCAAGCTTCATCGCGACGAAGGTCTCGGTGTCCGAGCTCTCGCCAAGCTCGTGCGTGTATTCCTGGTACTGGCCGCACTGGATGTCGGCGGCGGCGAGGGGGCGGACAGCCCGAAGCACGCGAAGCTTCTCGTCACGGACCTGATCGGCGTCGAAGAAGGATGGCGGCTCCATCGCCACAAGACAGACAAGCTGCAGCAGGTGGTTCTGCACCATGTCGCGGATCGCCCCGTATTTGTCGTAATAGCCCGCCCGGGTGCCGACGCCGACAGTCTCGGCAACGGTGATCTGCACATGGTCGATATGGTTGTTGTTCCAAAGCGATTCGAAGATCACATTGGCGAAGCGCAGCGCCATCAGGTTCTGCACCGTTTCCTTCCCGAGATAATGGTCGATCCGGTAGATCTGCGATTCGTCGAAGATCTCGGCAAGCTCGGCATTGATGGCGCGGCTCGAGGCGCCGTCATGGCCAAGCGGCTTCTCGACAACAAGCCGGGCCTGCGGCGTCACCAGACCGTTCGCCTGCAGAAGGCGCGTGGCGTCGCCGAACAGGCTTGGTGCGATGGCAAGGTAGAAGATGGTCGGCCTGCCGGCGTCGCTCCTCTCGGAAATGAAGCCTGCGAGCGCCGCGCCGCCATCTCCCGAGCTCACGTCAAGCGTGATCACGGACAGAAGATCAAGAAAGCCGTTCCAGTCATCCTCGGAGGCACCGCCGCCGGAAAAGGCATCCTTGCAGAAGGGGCGCAGCATCGCGGCAAAATCGGCCGCGCCGATCTCGCGCCGCGCGGCGGCGGCAATGCGGTATTCGGGTGTGATCTGGCCGTCGAGATAGCGCCAGAACAGCGCCGGAAAGATTTTCCGCAACGCCAGGTCTCCGGTGCCGCCGATGATCACATAGTCACTCGGCCGCAGATTGATGGAGGGCACCTTCGGGTCGATCATGTCTGTCTCCGCGGCGGCAATGGCTGCGCCGGATGGGTGGCGGGCCTGCCGCGCTTCACTGACGTTACAGTTTCAGGATAGCCGCAGCGGTGTCCAGCATCCTGTTTGAAAAACCCCATTCATTGTCATACCAGGCCAGAATGCGCGTCATGCCGTCCGGCATCACCCGTGTCTGGTCGAGATGAACCACGGCTGACGCCGGATCATGGTTGAAGTCGGTGGAAACAAGCGGCCTGTCGGTTGTCGCCATCACCGGCGCCATGTCCGCCGCGGCGGACACCAATGCGGCATTGATCTCGTCGGCGCTCATCACGGTCTGCGGCTCGAACACCAGATCGACAGCCGAGACATTCGGCGTCGGCACGCGGATGGCCACACCGTCGAGGCGGCCGTGAAGCTCGGGAAGCACAAGGCCGACGGCGCGGGCGGCGCCGGTCGTCGACGGCACCATGTTGAGAGCGGCAGCACGCGCCCGGTACGGATCCTTGTGATCGCCGTCAACAAGGTTCTGATCGCCGGTATAGGCATGGATTGTTGTCATGAAGCCCTGCTTGATACCGCAGGCGGCGTGAAGCGCGCTTGCCACCGGCGCCAGGCAGTTTGTCGTGCAGGAGGCGTTCGAGATCACCGTCATCTCCGCCGTCAGGCCGGCATGGTTGACGCCATAGACGATGGTCGCATCCGCGCCCTTGGACGGGGCCGAGACAAGGACCCGGCCAGCCCCGGCATCGATATGCGCCTTCGCCTTGTCGGCATCGGTGAAAATGCCGGTGCATTCCATCACCAGGTCGATACCGCGCCCGCCCCAGTCGCAGGCGGCAGGGTCGCGATGGCTCATATAGGCGATGGTCTGGCCAGCCACGTCGATATGGCCTTCGCCATGGCTGACCGGCATGCCAAGGCGGCCATGCGTCGAATCAAGCTCGAGAAGAAGCGCCGATGTCTCTGCCGGCGCAAGATCATTGATGGCGACAATCCGGAAGTCGTCACGCGGCGATTCCAGAAGCGCGCGCAGAACATTGCGGCCGATCCGGCCAAATCCGTTTATGGCAACCTGTTTCATTGAGCATCCCCCACATGTCTCATGCGGCATGATGAGGGCAGGACCGGACGTCTGTCAATTAATAAATCAAATTGAATTAAAATTAAGGTCACGGACCATCCGGCGGGAAAAACCTGCCGCCCAGCGGCGGATCCGTGGCGCGGCTATTTCCTTTGCAGGACGGCGGTTCTATGGTGTGGAGGCAATGTGAAAGGCACCGCTTCGCAATGAAATCGCAATCACCCATCGGTGATCACACCGCAACGTCGCTTCATGGCGGCAACCAGGTCAGCGTCGGTCAGTATAACGAGCGTCTGGTGATCTCGCTTCTGCGGCGCCACGGATGGCTGAGCAAGGCCGATCTGGCGCGGATGACAGGCCTGTCGGCGCAGACCATGACGGTGATCGTCAAGCGGCTGATGACCAGTGAGCTGGTTCTCAGCGGCGACAAGATGCGCGGCCGGGTGGGGCAGCCCTCGACCCCGTTCGCGCTGAACCCCCTTGGCGCCGTGTCCATCGGCATCAAGATTGGACGGCGCTCGCTCGATCTCATCGCCATGGGGTTTGACGGCACGGTTCTGGCGCGCCGCACCGAACGGTTCGCCATGCCGGACGCCGAAGCCACGCTGCGGCTGATCGACGAGAATCTGCCGGGCCTTGTCGCCGATCTCCCCGCCGAGCAGCGAACCCGCATCCTTGGTGCCGGAATCGCCATGCCGCGGAGCCTCGCCGGCTGGGAAGGGGAGCTGAATCTGCCAGCCGGCGCGCTGGATGGCTGGAATGATATCGATATTGTCGCCGAGGTGGAGACAAGGGTCGGGGCGCGCACCTATCTTCTTCACGACGTGTCCGCGGCCTGCCTTGCCGAGCTCTGCTTCGGACGCGGCAAGGGGATCCAGAATTTTCTCTATCTCTATGTCGGCAGCTTTGTCGGGGGCGGGCTGGTCCTGTCCAACCAGCTCCAGACAGGCGCGCGCGGCGCGGCGGCCGCCATCGGCGCGCTTCCCACGGGGCTTGCCGGCGACGGCATGCCGGCGCAGCTGATCGAGCGCGCCTCGCTGACCGGGTTCGAGGCGCTTGCCCGCGCCGCCGGTCGTGACGATCCGCATTCCTTCTATTATGGCGAGCAGGATGAACCGACGGTGAAGGTGTTCGCTGAATGGGCCGCGCAGGCGGCGGACAGCCTCGCCTTTGCAATCCTGTCCACCTCGGCGGTTCTGGATCTCGATGCTGTCATCCTTGCCGGCGGCCTGCCTGATGACCGCACCGCCGATCTGCTGCGTCTGACAAGCGATGCGCTGACCCGCTATAACGGCAAGGGGCTTCACCTTCCCGAGCTCCACCAGGCCGAGATCGGCATCACGGCCCGCGCCATCGGCAGCGCTTTCCTGCCGATCTACGCCAATTTCTCGCTGGACCGTGACTCGCTTCTGATCAATATGTGACCGTCCGGCAGGATGCCGGCATGTTCTGGAGTTCCCATGCACCCGCTTGTCACGCAGGACCATATCGACAGCTATGCCCGCGACGGGGCGGTCCTTGTGCGCGGCCTGTTCGCCGATTTCGTCGAGGAGATCGCCGCCGGCATTGCGATGAACATGGCTGATCCCGGCCCCTATGGGGCGGAGAATGTGAAGCCCGGCGAGACCGGACGCTTCTTTGATGACTATTGCAACTGGACGCGGATTCCGCCCTTCCGAAGGGCGATCACGGACTCGCCTGTCGGCGAAGTCGCCGCCGAGCTGATGCGCTCGGACGCTGTCCAGCTGTTCCATGATCATGTGCTGGTCAAGGAGCCGGGCACCGCCAAGCTGACCCCCTGGCATCAGGACAGCCCCTACTATTTCGTCGAAGGACGGCAGACCATCAGCTTCTGGTGTCCGGTCGATCCGGTCGATGCCGCCAGCCTGCGCTGCGTTGCCGGATCGCATCTCTGGCCGAAGCCGGTGCTGCCGACACGCTGGCTGAACGAGGACGCCTTCTATCCAGACGAGGATGCCTATATGCCGGTCCCCGACCCTGATGATGAGGGCATGCGGGTTCTGGAATGGCCGATGCAGCCGGGCGACGCGGTGGCCTTCGATTTCCGCATCCTTCATGGCGCGCGCGGCAATGACAGCGCTGTCAGGCGGCGGGCCTTCTCGGTACGGCTTGTCGGCGATGATGCCAGGTTTGTCGAGCGGCCGGGGCGCACATCACCGCCATTTCCCGGCCATGGGATGCGACCGGGCGACAAGTTGCGCGAGGACTGGTTCCCCACTATTTTCCAACGCCGGGGTGCAGGTTGGCCGGAACGCGATGCCAGCGGTGTGAGGGCAAACCATGGGTAGACAGGTCACGGGTAGGCAGGTCATGCGCAAACAGGTTGTCATTATCGGGGCAGGGCCGTCCGGCCTGCTGCTGGGACGCCTTCTCGACCTTGCCGGGATCGATAATGTCGTTCTCGAGAGGCAGTCGCAGGACTATGTTCTGGCGCGCATCCGCGCCGGCATTCTCGAACAGACCACTGTCGACCTGATCCATCGCGCCGGTGCCGGCGACCGGCTTGCCGCCGAAGGCATTCCGCACCATGCCGTGCAGCTTGCCTTCGACTATAGATCTGTCTCCATAGGGCTGTCGCAGCACACAGGCGGCAAGGTCGTGACCGCCTATGGCCAGACCGAGGTGACCCGCGATCTGTGCGAGATCCGCGATGCCGGCGGCAGCCACACCGTCTATGAGGCCCAGAATGTCGAAATCCATGATTTCGACAGCGATCACCCCGCGGTGAGCTACAGCAAGGACGGCATCACCCACCGGATCGCGTGCGATCTGGTCGCCGGATGCGACGGCTATCACGGCGTCAGCCGCAAATCGGTGCCGGAAGCGGCGATCACCACCTATGAGAAGATCTATCCCTTCGGCTGGCTCGGCCTCTTGTCAGACACACGGCCGGTGGCGCATGAGGTTGTCTATGCCAACACCGAACGCGGCTTCGCCCTGTGCTCGATGCGATCGATGACGCGGTCGCGCTACTACATCCAGTGCGATGTCGACGACAAGGTGGAAAACTGGTCCGACGACGCCTTCTGGGACGAGTTCCGCCGCCGCCTGCCGCCGGAGATGGCGGAGACGCTTGAAACCGGACCGTCGCTGGAGAAAAGCATCGCGCCGCTGCGAAGCTTCGTGGCGGAACCGATGCGTTTCGGCAGGCTGATGCTGGCCGGCGATGCCGCCCATGTGGTGCCGCCGACCGGGGCCAAGGGGCTGAACCTCGCCGCCTCGGACGTGCATTACATGTATGACGCCATCCTCGCCTTCTGCGAGGAGCGGGACGGCGCCGCGCTGGACGAATATTCGCGGCGCGCGCTGCAGCGGGTGTGGAAGACCGAGCGGTTCTCCTGGTGGCTCACCAACCTGACGCACAGATTCAACGATGATCCGTTCGAGCAGCGCATGAAAGAGGCCGAGCTGGCCTATGTCACCACCTCGGACGCCGGCCGCCAGATGGTCGCCGAAAATTATGTCGGCCTGCCGCTCTGATCAGGATCGTCGGCGCCGTCCGCCTCATCGCCGGTCTCTTTATCGAAAGCCTCGATGCCGGCGCGCTGGCGCGTGGCGTCACGCTCCGGACGGTGCTTGCGGGTGAACATCCTGCCGCTCTGCAGCGAATCCGTTCCGAGACGCGCGTGTAGATCGTCGATCGCGGCTTCCAGATCGTCGCGGCGGTTGATCCCGTCATCGGCAAGCGCCAGAAGATCGGCCCCGCCCGGCGGGCCAAGCTGCTCCGCCCCGATCCCCAACAGCCTGTAGGATTTGCGCCCGCCGATCTCGCGCGCCAGCAACTCGCGCCCGACCGTGAACAGGACATGCGCCTTGTCGGTCCGCTCGGACAGTGTCTGGCTTCGTGTCAGGATCCGGTGGTCGGGCCGCTTCAGCTTCAGCGTGACGCGCCCTCCCGCCAGCTCCTGCGCCTTCAGCCGTGCCGACACCTTCCGGCACAGCATCTCAAGCTCGGCCTCGAGCTCGGCGGCGGCCGACAGGTCGCGGATGAAGGTCGTCTCGCTGGAGATGCTTTTGGCCTCGCGCTCCGGCGTGACCGGCCGCGGGTCGATTCCGGCCGCCAGCCTGGCGATGGTGCCGGCGCCGCGCCCGAGAATGCCGGACAGCTGCCCGGTCCGGGCGGCGACCAGATCACCGCATGTCTCGATGCCGGCGGCGTTCAGCCGCCCCACCGCCGCCTTGCCAAGCCCGAACAGCACCGATACCGGCTGCGGCGCCAGCCAGGCCTCCGCCCCTTCCATATCGACGGCGAAGAATCCGTCCGGCTTGTCGCGGTCCGAGGCCATCTTTGCCAGCGATTTCGTGCCGCTCAGCCCGATGGAGACGGTGATTCCGAGCGCCTCGCGGATATCGCGCTGCATGCGGACAAGCGCTTCGGCCGGCGGGCAGCCATGAAGCTTTTCCGTGCCGGCAAGATCAAGAAAGGCCTCGTCGATCGACAGCGGCTGGACCAGCGGGGTGAGGGCCAGCATGCGGGCCCGCACCTGCCGGCTGACGGCGACGTAATGGCTCATCCGCGGGCGGATCACCACCGCGTCGGGGCATCTCTTCAGCGCCTGCCAGGTCGGCATCGCCGACCGTATGCCGAACCGCCTGGCGATATAGCAGGCGGCGGCGACCACGCCGCGTTCCCGCCCGCCGACAATCACTGGCCGGTCGCGAAGGGAGGGGTCGTCGCGCTTCTCGACCGAGGCGTAGAAGGCATCGCAATCGACATGCGCGATGGTCAGGCCGAACAGCTCGCGGCTGCTTCGCACATCGCTGCTGGCGCAATGCGGGCAGATGTCCGGCGGCGTCTCGCCGCCGACATAGCCGCTGCGAAGGCAGGCCCGGCACAGCATCTGAAAGCTGCCATCAACCAACGCTGTTGTCGCCTCCTCTAGCCGCCGGCGGCCAGCATCGCCGCCGCCTCCGTAACCCGCGCCACATTGTCAGGCGCGAGGCTGCCATCTGCCATGATCATCGAATTCTCGAACCCGACGCGAAGCTTGCCGCCACGCCCGGCCGCATGGCGGATGCAGGCGGCCTCTTCCCCGCGGAAGGCGCAGATCGCCCAGTCGCCGTCTATGCCGGCACCGCGCATTTCCGCCAGGAAGTCGTCGATCAGCTCCGGATATGAGATCGCGCCCGTGTAATGGCCGATGACGAACAGGCACCAGACACGGGTTTTCGGCAGGCCGGCCGTGTCAAGCAGCGCGCCGAGAAGGCGCAGATGTTCCGGCTGGTAGCAGATATGCTGGGTGCGGATGCCTTCGTCGGCAAGCCAGCTGTAGAAGGCGGCGTCCTCCGCCGAGGGCGCGCCGGAAGGGATCATTTCGGGAACGCCGATCGACACGCCGGGCGGCATCACCGCGCGGGTTACGGCGCGCATGTCATCCGGCCCGTATCGGCCAACCGTCTCGGTGGTGATCTGGTGATGCATCTCCGGCACCGCGATGGCCAGCTCGGCAAGGGCCTCGCGATAGAGGCCGGCATCCAGGATATGCGCCTTTTCCGCGTCACGGACGTGGAAATGCATGGCCCCGGCCCCGGCGGCGGCGCACGCCCCGGCGACAGACACGATCCGTGGGATGGTCACCGGGATCGCCGGGTGGTCGTCATCGGTCAGGCGGGCCCCGTTGGGTGCCACCATCAGCGGCGGAAGGCTGGTCGGTTCGGTCATCGGCAATCCCTTTGCATGCAATCCTGAGGACACTTATTGCGCCGGTCAGATTACCTCAATTCGGTTGTCATAGAACCCTGCCGGTGTGTTTTGGCGCGCAATCGGGATCTTTCAAGACGACATATGAAAATTGACCTTGCCGCATGACTGTGATCATGGCGACCCAGGACGACAGGCAATCCAACCGTTATGTGAATGACCTGCGCAGGTTCTCGTTCGCACATGGCGAAGTGAAAAATGTTCGCAGCCGGTTCCTGCCCTTCACGGTGGCTGGCGTTTTTCCGATTTTTGCCGGCATCTACGGAAAGCTGAGCCTGCAGGTCGCACCGCAGGATGTGTTCATGCTGGTCTGCGCCTCGGCCATCGGTGCCATTTTCGGCATCGGTTTCCTGCGGGAATCGCCCGAAAACCCAAACAAGACGCGGCTGAAGCCCGGGCACCGGATCAATCAGACGGCCGACGACGCGTTCGACAATATCGAGAGCAGGCTGAAGATCCAGAGCAGGCTGAAGCGCACGCTGGTGCGGCGGCGGTTCGTGCCGTCCATTGCCGCGGCCCGGGTCATCACTGTGCCGGCGTCGGCTTTGCTGTCAACTTCGCTATTCTACGTGTTGCATCGTCTTTGATCCATTGCTGGATTGACTCGAACTGACGGATCAGCTGCCTCACATCATCGTGGTCTGTCACCAGCGCGGCGTCATCGAGAAGCGCCCAATGCCGTTGCCGTTTCGCATCCTCGGGCCAGCTGTCAGCCTGTTCGGTCACCAGCAAGGGGTAATAGGTCACGGCAGTATGGCTTATTGAGCCGCCGCTGGCCTTGCCGATTCTGGCGGTGATGGGGAAATTCCGCAGGAACTTGCCGTGAACGCCGGCCTCTTCGAAAGCTTCCCTCTTGCAGCACTGCTTGTGGCTTTCCTTTGGTTTGATAAGGCCTTTTGGCAGAATCCACCGTCCGCGACGCTGTGACGTCACAAACAGGACAGCCATGCGATTCTCCCTTATGTCGAAAGGAATGGCACCTACCCTGTGTGTCATTCCCCTATGTTTCATTCCGGGCCTCCTGTTGCGATTGTCGGTCTGGCCGCTCGCAAAGCGGCGCCTGTTTGGGGAGGATAGGCAACTATGGCCCCTGTGTCAGCGTAATCTGCCAAAATCATGCGATGTCATAAATCTGTAACGAGTCTGAGATTACTATGTCATCAAACCAGCGCAGTCATTGGGGCATTGAAACCCCATCGAGGAGAACTACAATGCGTTTCGCCCTTGCCCTTGTCGGCGCCGTTGCCCTTGCCGGCGTTGCCTCCACCGCCAGCGCCCGCGATTATCTGAGCATCGCAGGCTCGTCGACCGTTCTGCCGTTTGCCACCATCGTGGCCGAGCAGCTCGGCACCAACCCGAGCTTCAAGACACCTGTTGTCGAGTCCGGCGGCTCCTCCGTCGGCAAGAAGGGAGTCTGCGAAGGCATCGGCACCGAATTCATCGATATCGGCAACGCCTCCTCGCGGATGAAGACCGGCGAGCTGGAATATTGTGACTCCAACGGCGTTGACCTGACCGAGATCAAGGTCGGCTATGACGGTATTGTCGTTGCGAATTCCAAGGATGGCACGCAGCTGGTGATTTCCAAGGCCGAGCTTGGCATGGCGCTGACCGCCATGGTGCCGGCCTGTGCCGACGGATCGACTGGCGTGACCTGCACCGACATGGTGCCGAACCCGTTCAAGAAATGGAGCGACATCAACCCGGCTCTTCCCGATGTCGCAATTCGCGTCTACGGCCCGCCGACAACTTCAGGCACGCGGGCATCCTACGCCGAAATGGTCAATGAAAAGGGCTATTGCAAAAAGGACGAAATGGCCAAGGCAGCGCTGAAGGCAGCGGGTGCCAAGGCAAAGGTCTGCCGCGCCATGCGCACCGATGGTGCCTATATCGAAGCTGGCGAGCAGGACAATCTGATTGTGCAGAAGCTTCAGGAAGATCCGACCGCCTACGGCATCTTCGGCTTCTCCTATCTCGACCAGAACAGCGACGCCCTGCAGGGCGCTGTCATCGACGGAACGAACCCGACCTTTGATGAAATTGCCGATGGCAGCTATTCGGTATCCCGGGCGCTGTATTTCTACGTCAAGCATGCCCATG
>JBMHCH010000013.1:0-14867 GCA_049890015.1 Puniceispirillaceae bacterium (SeqCode) | reverse complement strand
CCTGCGGGGGCATTACCGCACGACCGGTCCGGAAATCTGGCGCCAGACCGAAGGCCGGATTGATGGCTTCACCTGCGCTGTCGGGTCAGGCGGCACCATCGCCGGCGTCGGAAAATATCTGAAGGAGCAAAATGGCGATGTGCGGATCGCGCTGTCGGACCCGGATGGATCGGCGCTTTATGGCCATTACATGCACGGGGAGTTGAAGGCCGAGGGCAATTCGATTTCCGAGGGCATCGGCCAAGGCCGGATCACCGCCAATCTGGCCGAGGCCCCGATCGACACGGCCTACCGGCTGTCCGACGCTGACTCCCTGCCGCTGATCTATGACCTGATGAAGGATGAAGGGCTCTATCTTGGCGGCTCGACCGCGATCAATATTGCCGGCGCTGTCGCCATGGCACGCGAGCTTGGCCCCGGCCACACCATTGTCACCATCCTGTGCGATAGCGGCCAGCGTTACCAGTCCAAGGTCTGGAACCCGGACTTTTTGAGGTCAAAGAACCTGCCTGTGCCATCATGGCTGGAGGCGTGAGCATGACCCCGGTCCTCATCTCCGCGACCTGGCTTCGCGATAACCTGTCTTCGGTGCGGGTCTTTGACGCCAGCAGCCACCTTCCGGCCGTAAAACGCAGCGCCGCGGCGGAATTCGCCGAAGCGCACATTCCGGGCGCGTTGCGCTTCGACATAGACGCGATCGCAGATCCGGACCATGCGATGCCGCACATGGCGCCGTCGCCGGATGATTTCGCGGCTGCCATGCGCAAGCTTGGCCTTCGTAACGACGATCATGTCATCTTCTATGACGACAGCGACATCAGAACCGCGGCGCGCGGCTGGTGGATGATGCGCCTGTTCGGACATGAGCGGGTTTCGATTCTTGATGGCGGATTTGCCGCCTGGCGCGGAATTGGCGGCGCGGTTGAAGGCGGTGATGGCAGCAGCGTCCCATCAGGCGATTTCACATCGCGCCCCTCTGTCGGCGTCTCTGCTGTCGATTTCGACACGCTCTCATCGCAGGTCATGGACGGCAGCGCTGGTCAGATTCTCGATGCGCGGGCAGCAGCGCGCTTTGCAGGTGAGGCACCAGAACCGCGTCCAGGTCTTCGTGCCGGTCACATCCCGGGATCGCTCAACCTGCCCTTTTCCAAACTTCTGAACAAGGATGGCACCTGGAAGGATGCCGGTGCCATTCGCAAGCTGTTCGCCGCTGCCGGAATCGATACAGCGGCACCTGTCACGACAAGCTGCGGATCAGGCGTCACAGCATGCGTTCTGGCGGCCGGACTATGCCTTCTCGGCAATGACAGCGTGACCGTCTATGACGGGTCCTGGACGGAATGGGGGTCGAGCAAGGCGCCGATCGAGACCGGCCCGGGCTCCTGACGCTCAGGCCTGCCTCTAGTGATCGAGGATCTGGCTGAGGAAAAGCTTCGTGCGATCATTCTTCGGATTGCCGAAGAAGGCTTCCGGCTCGTTCTCTTCGACGATCTGCCCTTCATCCATGAAGATGACCCGGTTCGCAACCTTGCGGGCGAATCCCATCTCGTGTGTCACCACGATCATCGTCATGCCGTCCTCGGCAAGCGCCACCATGGTGTCCAGAACCTCCTTGATCATTTCCGGATCAAGGGCGGATGTCGGCTCGTCAAACAGCATGAGCTGAGGCTGCATGCACAGCGCGCGGGCGATTGCCACGCGCTGCTGCTGGCCACCTGACAGCTGACCGGGATATTTGTGGGCCTGCTCGGGGATCTTCACCGTCTCGAGGAACCGCATGGCGATCTCCTCGGCATCCTTCTTCGGCATCTTGCGAACCCAGATCGGGGCCAGCGTGCAGTTCTCGAGGATGGTCAGATGCGGGAACAGGTTGAAATGCTGAAATACCATGCCGACTTCGCGGCGGATGAATTCGATATTCTTCAGATCACTGTTCAGCTCGATGCCATGGACATTGATGATGCCCTTCTGGTGAACCTCGAGCCTGTTCAGGCACCGGATCAATGTCGATTTGCCGGAACCGGACGGGCCGCAGATGACGATCCGCTCGCCCTTGTTGACCTCAAGATTGATGTCACGAAGAACGTGGAATGACCCGTACCACTTGTTGACCGCATCCATGGAAACGACGACCTCGTCGCTTACCGTCATTTTCGAGCGATCAACCTTGTTTTGTTCTGCCATCAGGGTTTCTCCTACCGCTTGCGGCCATGGCTAAGTTTGTTTTCCATATGGATCGAGTAGCGCGACATGCCGAAACAGAAGACAAAGAACACCACTGCGATGAACAGATAGGCGGTATGCCCCTGCACAGGCGATGCCCAGGCGGCATCCGCGAGCGTCGACTGCGCAGCGCCAAGAAGATCAAACAATCCGATGATGCTGACCAGTGTCGTATCCTTGAACAGCCCGATGAAGGTGTTGACGATCCCAGGGATCACATGGGTCAGCGCCTGCGGCAGGATGATCAGCCGCATCTTCTGCCAGTAGGACAGGCCGACAGCATCCGCGCCTTCATACTGGCCCTTGTCGATGGCCTGAAGACCACCACGCACCACTTCCGCCATATAGGCCGCCGAGAACAGCATCACCCCGATCAGAGCGCGAAGAAGATTGTTGAAATTCACGCCTTCCGGCAGGAACAGCGGCAACATGACCGAGGCCATGAACAGCACGGTGATCAGCGGCACCCCGCGCCAGAATTCGATGAACACAACCGACAGGATCCGTGCCACCGGCATGTTGGACCGACGGCCAAGCGCCAGCACGATGCCAAGCGGCAGCGAGGCGACAATGCCCGTTACCGCCACAACAAGGGTGATCAGCAAGCCGCCCCAGTCATTCGTATCGACAGCCATCAGGCCGACATCGGCACTCAGCACCAGCATGATCGCGGCGTAGATCACGATCAGCCACCCAGATACGCCGTAGACCCCGGCGAATGTCGCCATGCTGTCGCCGAGGATCCGGCGCTGCGAAAGGCGGCCCACGGTAATCAGGCCCAGCCCGACGAATGCTGTGATGGCAAGCGACCCGTAATCCACATCGAACGCACCCCCCGTCAGCAGGATCGTCGCCATCAGCGGATAGATGGTCAGCAGGAAGATGCCGACATGCCTGCGATAGGGAAGCCGTTCGATCAATACCCAGACAAGGCCGGCAAGACCAATAAGGGCGGTAAGGTCAACACGCCACAATTCGGACATTTCATAGGGGCCGTAGATGAAGAATTTCATCTTCGCGATGATGAACGGCCAGCAGGCGCCATGCCATCCGTTTGGAAGGCTTCCCCCCTGCTGCTCAGTCCAGCAGACCTCGCGCTTGACCCCGTCCGGGTCTTCCCAGACCGCCGACAGGAACGCGAAATCGATCAGCGACCAGCCGATGGAAACGGTCAGCCAGGCCACAAAGACGGTAAACGCGGCCATCAGCAGCGACCGGATGCCGGCCCCGACGGATGTGAAATCGGCGCAGCTTGAGATCACATTCTGCCAGAGCCATCCGGTAATCCCCGTCTCCGAGGGCGGCGGCGGCATCAGCGGCGCTTCTTCTGTTCTGACGAACCCCTGATAGGCGTCTGATTTTGTCTTGGATCCAGCCATTCTATCGCTCGGTAAGTTTGACGCGCGCATTGAACCAGTTCATGAAGACCGATGTGATGATCGAGAAGGTCAGATAGACGCTCATCATCATGAACACCATCTCGATTTCGCGGCCGACCTGGTTCAGCGCGGTGCCGGCGAAGATCGACACAAGCTCGGGATAGGCGATGGCCACCGCAAGCGACGAGTTCTTCGTCAGGTTCAGATATTGCGATGTCAGCGGCGGAATGATGATCCGCATCGCCTGCGGAATGATCACAAGTCGCAGCAGCCTGCCTGGCTTCAGGCCAAGCGCAAGCGACGCTTCGGTCTGCCCCTTGTTGACCGCCAGAATGCCGGCGCGCACGATCTCGGCGATAAAGGCCGATGTGTAGAGCGACAGCGCCAGCCAGACAGCGATCATCTCCGGTATCACGAGAATGCCGACGCCCTGCTGGTACCCGCGGCGCAGGACCGCGCCTGTTTCCTTGAATTCGGGGAATTCCCAGCCGAGCGGGCTGCCGGTGAGGTTGAAAATCATCAACGGCACCAGCACGAGGACACCAAGACCAGCCCAGAAGGTCGGGAAGGTTTTGCCTGTGGCGCGCTGGCGCCGCGAGGCGAAACGGTTGATGCCGACAGTGATCAGGATGGCGGCGAGGAACGCATAGACGGTCGCGCCAAACCCCTCGGCAGGGATTGGGGCCGGAAGATACAGGCCGGTTATGTTCATTCCGATCACATCCGGAATGAGTTCGATCTTGCCGCGCTTGTTCGGCATCGTCCGGAGAACCGCGAAATACCAGAAGAACAGCTGCAGCAGGAGCGGCACGTTGCGCACGACCTCGATATAGCTTGTCGCGAAGATGCGGAGCACGAAATTCTGCGACAGGCGCATGATGCCGAGCACGAAGCCAAGGATGGTGGCGGCGAATATGCCGAAGAAAGCGACGATGAAGGTGTTCACGATGCCGATGTAATAGACATCGAGATAGGTCGAACTGCCGACCTCATAGTCGAACATCCAGGTGCCGAGGGTCGAATTGATCTGGAACCCGGCGGTCTGGAACAGGAAGCCGAAGCCTACCGACTTGTTCTGGTTGCCGAGGTTGGTGACCGTGTTGTCGACGATCCACCACAGCCCGAGAACGATTCCGGCAAGAAGAAGGAATTGGAAAAACAGGCTGCGAGAACGGGTATCGTTCATAAACCTGGTGATCGCGCTAGTGCCAGTTGTCATGGTTCGCAATCGCGTTTGTGTAGAGGAGCACCCTAAAAACCTGCCGCCTGACCAAGGGCCAGGCGGCAAGCAGAAAGTCTATCGCTTAGCGGATCGGAGCGGCATACAGGATGCCACCGTTGCTCCACAGGGCGTTTACACCGCGCGCAAGGCCGAGCGGGGTAACGTTTGCCTCATAGCTTTCGGCGTAGTTACCAACCTGACGGATGATGTTGTAGGCCCACTTGTTGTCGAGACCAAGCTCTTCACCGAAGTTGCCTTCCTTGCCGACAAGGCGTGCCACAGCAGGCGATACCTTGTTGTACTCGGTAGCGTTCACATTTTCCGAGGTCACACCAAGCTCTTCAGCATTGATCATGGCGTTGAGCGACCAACGGACAATGTTGAACCACTGGTCATCGCCCTGACGGACGACCGGGCCGAGCGGCTCTTTCGAGATGATCTCGGAAAGGACCATGTGGCTGTCCGGAGCGGTCAGCTTGCCACGCTGGGCGGCCAGACCGGAACGGTCAGTGGTGTAAACGTCACAACGACCCGAGTCGTAGGCAGCGACGACCTCGTCAGCCTTTTCGAAGGCGACCAGGTTGAACGACATGCCGTTCGCACGGAAGAAGTCGGTGATGTTCAGCTCGGTGGTGGTACCGGTGTTGGTGCAGATGTTCGCGCCGTCCAGCTCGAGAGCCGAGGACACGCCAAGCGCGGTCGGAACCATCATGCCCTGGCCGTCATAGTAGTTGACGCCAGCGAAGTTCAGGCCCAGCTGGGTGTCACGGGTCATGGTCCAGGTGGTGTTACGCGACAGGATGTCGACTTCACCCGAAGCCAGAGCGGTAAAACGCTGCTTTGCGGACAGCGGGGTGTATTTGACCGCATCGGCATCGCCAAATACCGCAGCAGCAACTGCACGGCACATGTCAACGTCGAGACCGGTCCAGTTACCGGCGTCGTCAGCGTTGGAGAAGCCAGGCAGTCCCTGCGAAACACCGCACTGGACAAAGCCCTTTTCCTTGACCTGTGCCAGGGTGGAGTTGCCGTGGCCGTCAGCCATGGCGGTGGAGGCGAACATCGCACCCGCAACGCCAATCACAGCGAAAGTAAGTTTCTTCATTGTTTCTTCCCTTTGCGTAAGAATCAGTGAGGACAGGAGCCGAATACCGGCTCCACTTGTGCCGTAACTTAGTGCCAAACATGACCGTTTGCTAGCGATTTTTGCCGGTTCAGCAAGATGTTGATCAATTCAGCATCTTGTTTGATTGAAATTTATATTTTTTGCCCGTTCGGCGACATAAATCTCCGAAAAAACGCAAATGTGCAAAATTTACGGTGACGGCACCCCCGCTCTGCAAACGAACAAATGCGGTGAATTTGTCGTGATCCGCTTTGCCTGACCCTCCATTTTTCACAATTCCGCGAGAAAACAGGCAAATTGCGCGGCTTTGCGAGATTTGGCGGCATCGCCGTGCAAGGCTTGCCCCTCCAGAGCAGGCGCTCGGGCTTCCGGGCAGCTGCGTCACCTGTCGCGGAGGAACATCATGCCGCTTGCACCCCCCCTCACCTCGCTAGCCATAGAGACGCACAGAACAGGCTTCTACCAGGGTTTCAACAGATCGGTCGCGGTCGGGTCGAAAATACTGATCGGCATGCTGATCATCTGGGCCGCTGTCTTTCCGGATCAGGCCGGCGCCTTCCTGTCGGCGCTGAACAGCTGGCTCCTTGCTCATTTCGGGCACTGGTACATGTATGTGGTGTTCTTCTACATCGTGGTGTGCCTTGGGCTCGCTCTCTGGCCTGCCACCGGGCGGATCCATCTGGGTCAACCCGGCGAGGCGCCGGAATTCTCGCGCTTCTCATGGTTCTCGATGATGTTTGGGGCGGGTATCGGCATCGGCATGCTGACCTATGCGACTGCCGAGCCGATCTTCCATTTCGGCAACAATCCGGATGTGATTCGCGGCCTTGCCGCCGCCGAAACCGCCGCGAACGTCAGGCCCGCCTATAAATGGTCGTTCCTCCATTGGGGATTTTCGGCCTGGGCCTGCTACGCGCTTGTCGGGTTGGCGCTGGCCTTCTTCAGCTATTCCCGCGGCCTGCCGCTGACCATCCGATCGGGCCTCACGCCGCTCTTCGGGAATGCGCTGTCGGGTCCTCTTGGTCACCTTGTCGACATCGTGTCGGTGATCGCCACGATCCTGGGGGTCTCTGTCACCATCGGATATGGCGTGTCACAGTTCGCGTCCGGCATTTTCAACATCACAGGCGCCACCTGGATGATGACGGCCGATGGCAACCCCACAAAGCTGGCCATGCTTATGGCCCTTGTGATCGTGATGGGCGCATCGACATTATCCGCCCTCTCAGGCGTGGGACGCGGCATCAAATGGCTGTCCAACATCAATATGGGGCTGTCGCTGTTCCTTCTTGGCTTCTTCATTCTGTTCGGCGCGACGCTTTTCGTGTTCAAGGCGCTCCTGATCGGCATCTGGGACTATCTTGTCGGTCTTGTCCCCATGTCGGTCATTGTCTGGACGAATGACGGCACCGCCACCGGGGACGCCCTTGCCGGATGGCAGGGCGGATGGACAATTTTCTACTGGGCCTGGTGGATCGCGTTTGCGCCTTTTGTCGGGCTGTTTCTGGCCCGCATCTCCCGCGGCCGCAGCCTCCGGGAATTCGTCCTTGGCGCGATGATCGTGCCGGCGCTGATGTGTTTTGTCTGGTTTGCCTTCGTCGGCGGCACCGCCATTCATCTCGAGTTGAGCGGCGTGGCGGATCGCCAGATCCTTGACGCCGGCATCTCATCGCAACTCTTCGAGACCATCAATGTGATGCTGTCACCGGCCCTGGCGACAGCCATGTCGGTGATCATCGTGATTCTGCTGCTGACGTTCCTTGTGACATCCGCCGACTCTGCCGTCCTCATCATCAATACCATTGCGGCAGCGGGCGACGCCTCGCAGAAAGGGTCGGCCCATATCCTTCTGTGGGGCGGCGCGCTGACCCTGGTCATCGGGGTGCTGCTTGTTGCAGGCGGTCTGGCGGCCATCAACACGGCGATGATCATCGGCGCCCTGCCATTCTCGCTGGTCATGGCGCTGATGGGCGTCTCCCTTGTCAAAGCCCTTGTGCGTGATACCATCAGATCCAGGGAATCGAAGGCCGGATAGCATCCAGACAACAGGCGAACGCCGGGCGAACACGGCACGTGGCTGGGCCGCCTCCGGACATTCGGAATGTAACGTGTTTTTGAGGGGGCGGCCCTTTGCAGGGCTGGAAACACATGGCTGGCGATGCCTTTCTGCAATCTATCGAAACCAATTTCGGCAATGCCGTCGCGGCGTTGAACGCGACACATGCCGATGACCAGCTGAGCGATGATCTTGCCGAAAAGATCATGATGGCGAATTCGACCTATGTCGTGCGATTTGGCGTGAGGCTGCGCGACAGGCTGTTCACCTTCACCGGATACCGGTCGGTTCATTCCGAACATTTCGAGCCTGTGAAAGGCGGCATTCGCTATGCCCCCGACGTCAATCAGCAGGAGGTCGAGGCGCTTGCCGCGCTGATGAGCTACAAATGCGCCCTCGTCGAGGTGCCGTTCGGCGGCTCGAAGGGCGGGCTGATCATCGATCCTCGCGAATGGACGGCCGGTGAGCTCGAGCGGATCACCCGCCGCTTCACCCAGGAACTCGCCAAGCGCGACCTGATCCATCCCTCGCAGAATGTGCCGGCCCCGGATGTCGGCACAGGCGAGCGCGAGATGGCCTGGATGGCCGATGAATACAAGCGGCTTCACCCGGCCGAGATCAACGCCTGGGCCTGCGTTACCGGCAAGCCGGTGACCAAGGGCGGCATCGCCGGCAGGACCGAGGCCACCGGCCGCGGGGTCGAATATGCGCTTCGCGCCTTTTTCGATCATCCCGCCGATGTCGCGAAGACCGGCATGACGCCCGGGCTGGCGCGAAAACGCGTGATTGTCCAGGGGCTTGGCAATGTCGGCTATCACGCGGCGAAATTCCTGTCCGAGGAAGACGGCTCCCTGATCACACATGTTCTGGAACGCGACGGGACCGTCGTGAATGCGGAGGGCATCGATATCGAGGCGCTGAAGGCCCATATCGCCGCGACCGGCAGCGTCCGCGGCTTCGCCGGATATGTCGAGGCGGGCATGGAGATGCTGGAGGCCGAGGCCGACATCCTTATTCCGGCGGCGATGGAGCTCGTCATCACCGAGGCGAATGCCGCGCGCATCAAGGCCCCGCTGATCATCGAGGCGGCGAACGGCCCGGTCTCGGCCGAGGCCGACAAAATCCTTCGCGATCGTGGCACGGTGATCATCCCGGATCTTTACGCCAATGCCGGCGGCGTGACCGTCAGCTATTTCGAATGGATCAAGAATCTCAGCCGCATCCGCTTCGGCCGCATGCAGCGCCGCGCCGAGGAAAGCCGGTATGGTGCCCTGATCGAAGGGATCGAGAGCATGACCGGAAAGACCTTCCCCGACGAGCTGGCCCGCCGCGCCATCGATGGCGGCACCGAGATCGATCTGGTGCGATCCGGACTCGAGGACACGATGCGCAACAGCTATCGGGTGATCAGCCGGGTCTGGAACGCAGAGACGGCCGCCATCGATCTTCGCACGGCGGCGATGATGGTGGCGGTGCAGCGCATCGCGCAAAGCTACCAGTCGCTTGGCATCTGACGGAACGGACCGGCATGGAACAGTCACTCTTCGTCAAATACGGAAGCCGCGTCACTTCGGGCATGGCCGAATGTTTCTATGACCGGGTTCTTCTTGATGCGGAGCTGGCCCCGTTCTTCGAGGGCATCGATATCGAGACCCTTCGCGAGCATCTGGCCGATTTCCTGACAGTCGTGACAGGCGGCCCGAACATCTACAAGGGCCGCGACATCCATGAGGCGCACCGGCATCTCGCCATCACCAGCGCCCATTTCGACAGGCTGATGACGCATATCGCCGCCGCCGCCGCCGAGCTGGAGATCGAGCCGGACGATATCGCCACCATCGCCGCCGCCATCACCGACCTGAAGGACCAGGTGGTGACAGCCTGAGGGGATATGCCTCACCCGCCGTCATGCACATCCAGCGCGGCGCGGAAGACAAGGGAATGGCGGTAGGCCACCTCCTCCAGATCGGTGCCGTAGCCGCCGCCGATCACCGTTGCCACCGGAACTCCGCGTGACCGGAAATGGCGGAGCACCATCGCATCGCGCGCCAGGATGCCGTCATAGCTGAGGGAGAGCAGCCCGAGCCTGTCGCCCTCATGGACATCGACGCCGGCATCATAGAGCAGCAGGTCAGGGTCCGGCAGGCGGGAGTCGAGCGTCGCAAGCGTGTCGCCAAGAATGGCGAGATACTCTTCGTCGCCGGCACCGCGCGGCACCTCGACATCCAGATTGCTTGTCGCCTTGCGCGCCGGATAGTTCGCCTTGCAATGGACCGAGCAGGTGAACGCCGCCGGAACCGGCTCCAGAATGCGGGCGGTGCCGTCGCCCTGATGAACATCGCAATCAAGGATCAGCACGCTGCGCACCGCGCCTTCTTCCAGAAGACGGACCGCGCTATAGGCAAGGTCATTGAATACGCAGTACCCCGCCCCGTGACTGAAATGCGCATGATGCGTTCCGCCGGCGGCATGACAGGCCAGGCCGGTGGCAAGCGCCCGGCGCGCGGCAAGAAGGGTGCCATTGACCGCCAGGAAGGACCTGTTGGCAAGAACCCGGCTCCAGGTCAGACCCAGAACGCGCAGCGCATCCGCACCAAGCGTGCCGTCGGCGACCGCGTCGACATAGGCAGGGTCCTGGGTGCGCGCCAGATCGGCCCGGCTTGCCGGATCAGGCTTGTGCAGCGCGAACCGCTCACGAAGACCCCCTGCCTCGAGACAGGTCATCAGTGCCGAGAACTTCGTGGAGGGGAACCGGTGGCCGTCCGGAAGCGGTATGTCATAGTCAGGATGGGACACTAGCGGAAGCATCGCTGCGGCAACCTCGCACACACTCGTTCAGATACGCCACGAAATGTGGGAAGCCGCCGGGCAACCGGCAATGGCTATTTCCCCAAACAGGCATAAAAGCTTGTCTGCTGGCGACCGGCGGCCTGTCGGCGGCGCGGCTGCTGTTGTGTCAGCTTGCCCCGCGGGCAAGCAGCCGGCGGAACTTCTCCACCCTGTCCCAGTGCGGGGCCAGATTTGGCTGTCTCGCGGCCACAGGCGCAGGGGTCGCGGGAGGCGTGGTCGCGGGCGCTCCATCGGCAATCCCTGCGGCAGGCCGGATGTCGGACTTGGCCGGCGGGGTGGCGACAGGCCGGTCCATGGGAAGTGGCGCCGGGCCCGGAACCGGGAACGGCATCGGCGGTGCTGGCGGGGCCACCGGCGCCGGCATGGCTGCCGTCATGTCGGACGGGCTTGTCATGGATGCCAGTTCAAGACCGGCAGCGCCCGCCCCGATCCCGGGCTCCATACCAGAGGCCACAGGCGCGGCCTTGCCGGCCGACGCCTCGGCGCGTCCTGCCGCCAGAAAGATCTCGAGCTCGGCAAGCACACGGCTGTGATACCGGACATTCTTCTCCGGCTCGGCGGAATGATAATGTTTTACCGCGTCGTCCCAGCTCTGGTGCGCTTCATGAAGGTCGAGAAGGAAGCCGGCGGCATAATCAGCGTTCTGGACGGGATCCAGCATGTCGGACAGCGCAAGAAAACCTTCCATATGCCATTTGGTATTCACCTGCATGCATCCGACATCGACAGAATGGTCGCCGCTGTCGACAGCGGCCTGAAGATGTTCGAGAGCCTGCTCGCGGCTGTCAAAGAACAGCCCCTCTCCCCGATCGTTCAGCGTCCAGGCCCAGGGCATGAACTCGCCGGTCACCGTTTTCCGCCCCGCCTCGACACGCGTGATGCTCTGCAGCAGGCCTTCAGGAATCCCGTGCTGCGCCTCGGCGCGGCGCGCCTCGCTCAGACAGATGTTATCGAAGGTCGCAAGCGAGGTTCCGGCTTGCGCCATGGCGGTGGCGGCTGGCAGAAAACCGGCCACGGACAGGCTGGCGACGACCAGAAGACGAAAAAGGGATTTGGCGGCGTGATGTGACATGCCGGAGATCCAGCAAAATCCATGCCATCCCGGAACATGGTGACGGTCTGTGCGAAGCGACCACAAACCGCCGGTCTGATCAGATCAGATCAGATCGCGCGATGACAGGTTGCGCATCAGCGCCGCGGTGCCGAACTGCCAGGGCGGACAGGCGGGCGACAGATTGACCTTGTTCTGCAGGCAGCCGAGACGCGGCTCTTTGATCCGCACCACATCACCAACCTCGTGGGTGAATCCCGCGCCGGGCGCACGCCTGTCCTGGACCGGTGCGAACAGGGTGCCCAGATACAGGCAGAATCCGTCAGGATACTGGTGATGCGCACCGCAGGTCTGGCTGACAAGATCAAGCGGATCGCGACTGATCTGCGCCATCGAGCTCTGTCCGCTGAGCTCGAACCCGTCATCGCCGATGACCTCCAGCGCAAGCTCGGCCTTGCGCATGTCATCGACGCTGTAGCCGTCATCGAACAGACGGATGAAGGGCCCGATGGATGACGACGCGTTGTTGTCCTTCGCCTTGCCAAGCAGCAGCGCGGAGCGCCCCTCGACATCGCGGAGATTGACATCATTGCCAAGCGTCGCGCCCTTGACCTCGCCGCGGCTGTTCACCGCCAGCACGATTTCCGGCTCCGGGTTGTTCCACTCTGATACGGGGTGAAGCCCCACCTCGGCTCCCCAGCCCACCGACGACATCGGCTGCGCCTTGGTGAACACCTCGGCGTCAGGTCCGATCCCGACCTCAAGATATTGAGACCACATGTCAGCCTCGATCAGGGCCAGCTTCACCGCCTGCGCCTCCTCGGAACCTGCCCTCACGGATGTAAGACTGCTCCCCAGAATGTCGATACAGCGTTCGCGGATAACCTCGGCCTGCGAGGCATCGCCTTTGGCCTTCTCCTCGATCACGCGTTCGATAATCGACTGGGCGAAGGTTACGCCGCACGCCTTTACCGCCTGAAGATCGAACGGGGCCAGCATATGCGGCACGCCGGCATCCCCGCGACGGGACCAGCTGTTGGCGGCAATGTCTTCGACGGACCCAACAAGCGTGCCAGCCTGGCGCAGAAGAAAGCCGGCCGGGTCATCATGCTCCAGAAGATCGCGCATGGTTGGCGCATCGGCACTGGTGATATCAAACAGCAGGCTATCCTGCACCCGCACCAGACAGGGCCCGGCGACAGCAGGATTCCAGAGACGTCCGACAAGACTGGCGGACTGATGGTCCTCGGGCAGTATGTTCAGCTGTTTCAGATCCACGGTGGGCCTCCCAATCTCGTACAAAAACGCTGCGCAGCGTGCCGTGCCCGACACCGCAAAGAGCTGCCAGCTTAGGGTAGCAGGTGAAAAAAATCAGCATGCCATATGCAGGCATCAAACATCACAAAACCGCGGGATATCTTGCAAGAAGCTGTAGAATTACTATATGCTGTGACGAATGAGCACATGCCCACAACATGTGGAGCCCACGCAGCGGAGTTCGCCACAAGCCTCCGGAAAAAAAGGCAGAGAAAATGAGTGATCTGGATTTTAGCAAAACGCATATGAACAACTGGCTGTCACAGCAGGGCCAGCAGAAATCCCGCAAGTCCGGGCCAACGGCCTTCATTGCTATGGCGGTTCTCGCGGCAGTCGTTTTCGCCGGATACACGCTTTGACCTTTGACTGGACAGGCAGGTCCGGATTTCCGGGGGAAGCGCGGCACGACGCGAGCCCTTATGGACCTTGGTGCCAGCACCTCCCAGCCGTCTGCGCCGGCGGTTCCCGCAGGACGCACACCCCAACCTGCTGATCAGACGACAGCCACCCTATCCAGATGGGCCGGGAAACCTTTCTTTAGAGACCGGTATGTCCTAGGCTTCACGCTGTTGTCGTCAGAGTTGGAGAGACCAAGTGACAAACACCACGATGATCAATTACTCGACACGCGATTTTGCGACAAAGGAGCAGCTGGAGCTCTATCTGCTTCGACAGGAAAAGGCATTCTCCCCTGAAGTCATCAAATTGTTCACCGAAGCCGGGATGCTTCGCCGTGCGGTTACCCAGATCTGGAACAAGGAGCAGTCCCATCGGGTCGGGATCGTATTCGAATACAGAGACCAGGAGGCCTATAAGGCGTGTCAGGCACTGCTTGAGGAGCATTACCTGCCCGCCGTGGAAGGCCTTACCACCAAGGTCGTCGGCTCGCGCGGCGTGATAGTCCATGAGTTTGTTGCCGACGATTTCCTGGACTAGGCAAGCTTGACCTGCTGACATGGATCGTTTGCTTCACCGGCGAGCATGGCGATTCCGGGAGGACTCGAACCCCCAACCTGCTGATTAGAAGTCAGCTGCTCTATCCAGTTGAGCTACCAACGTTATCAGTTGCTTAGCAGAGAGACGCCCTACCCCCGGTCACTCCTGTGTCACTTAAGGAGGCTTAAGTGGCAACTTATCGGAAGCGTAATGGCAAGTGGCAAGCCATCGTCAGACACAAGAACATCGGTACAACATCAAGGTCATTTCACACGAAACAGGCCGCTATCAAATGGGTCATCAGTGTCGAGGAGCAGCTTGAGGCTGGGACCTTCGGCACTTTGAGACCGACACACACCACACTGAGTGAACTTCTACAGCGTTATGCGCGTGAAGTGACCCCAGTCAAGAGAGGGGCGACAACCGAACTACGTCGCCTCCAGAGGCTCATCAGAGACCCTGTTAGCAGTCTTAGAGCGAGCCAGCTGACATCAAAGGCAATCGCTGGCTTCAGAGACCGTAGGCTCCTCGATGGGCGACGCACTTGCCACTACGACCTCATCCTGATCAGACACTGCCTCAAGATAGCGATGAACGAGTGGGGGTTGATGCTGTCGTCCAATCCAGTCGACAGGGTGAAGATGCCCCCGTCGTCACCAGCGCGGAACCGGCGATTGGAAGATGGCGAGTTCGAACGACTGGAAGAA
>JBMHCH010000012.1:0-19192 GCA_049890015.1 Puniceispirillaceae bacterium (SeqCode) | reverse complement strand
GCGGACCTTCATCCAGCCGACGCAGAAGGGCCGGTCCGACTCGGTGAAGCTGAAACATAACGCCAATCCGGCGACTGTGCGCGGCAAACGGATTGTTCTTGTCGATGATTCCATCGTTCGCGGAACCACGTCGCGCAAGATTGTCACGATGATGCGGAACGCCGGCGCCGCCGAGGTGCATATGCGCATCGCCAGCCCGCCGACAACCCATCCCTGTTTTTACGGGGTTGATACGCCAAGCCAGGACCAGCTTATCGCCGCCAGGATGACAGTCGACGAAATCGCCGGGGAAATCGGCGTCGACAGCCTTGCCTTCATCACCGTTGATGGCATGTATCGCGCCATCGCTGATATGGCGCGCGACCCGCAGACCCCGCAGTTCTGCGATGCCTGTTTCACCGGAGATTACCCGATCGAGCTTGCCTCCGGACTGAGCGCCAAGCGCGTCTCTCACGGGAGCGGCAGCCGATGACCGCGGCATCACCAGATCTGTCCGGACGGCTGGTCCTGGTTACCGGCGCGACCCGCGGCATCGGCCGCGCCGTCGCCATTGCCGCAGCCAGGGCCGGAGCCGAACTTATCATCACAGGTCGCACCATCGGCGCGCTCGAGGAAGTGGATGACGACATTCAGGCCGCCGGCGGCACCGCGACGATCGTCCAGCTCAACATGACGGACTATCCGGCGATCCCGAGGCTTGCCGCTGCCATCGCCAGCCGCTGGCAACGCCTTGACGGATTTGTCGCCAATGCCGGCATGCTGCCGGCACTCACCCCGGTCGGACATGTAACACAGGAAAACTGGGACGAGGCCATGGCCGTGAACCTGACCGGCCAGTGGCACATGATCCGGGCCTTCGACCCGCTTCTGCGCGCCGCGCCGGCCGGTCGTGCCATTCTTGTCAGCTCGGGCGCCGCGGTCGGAAGCCGCCCTTTCTGGGGACCCTATGCTGCCGCCAAGGCAGGTCTCGAGGCATTGGGGCGTTCATGGGCTGGCGAAAGCGAGCAGACCAATCTGCGGATCAACATGATGAACCCCGGCGGCACCGCGACAAAAATGCGGGCATCGGCCTTTCCGGGAGAGAATCCGGAGACGCTGCCGACGCCCGAGGACATCGCGCCGGCCTTCCTCGCCTTGCTGTCGGATGATTGCCGCCATCACGGCGACCTGGTCAGCGCCCGCGAGATGCTGGGCCTCTAGCCCTCTTTCATTCCGCCTTGCCGACATAGCGCGCCGGATCCACGCCAAGCCGCTGGTCACGCGGCATCGGCGCGGGATGCCGCATGATCTCCGCCGCAAGCATCTCGCCAAGAAGCGGCGCCAGGGTAAAGCCGCGCGCGCCAAGCCCGCCAAACACCCAGACACCCTTGGCCGAGTCATCTCCCGTCACCGGTCCGGCAAGGGGCCGTCTGTCCGGAAGGCTGGCGCGCCGTCCGATCCGCGCACCAAGAAGCTGATGATCCTGGGGGCCTATCCATTCTCGCCACATGCCGGGCAGCAGCCCCAGATTGTGATTATGCCCCTGCGCCACCACGGCCGGATCGCCAGCGTTAAACGGGTCATGGGTGAAGGTGGCCCCAAGATCGTGCAACCCGTCCAGAGCCGGGGTGAGATATCCCCCGAAACTGACACCGGTTGCCAGATCGCCTGTGGCCGCAACATGGCTGACCTGGCCAAAGGATACACCGATAGGCGTTGTCACGCCGGCCCGGGACAGGAGGCCGGGGAGGTCCGCGCCGCCAGCAAGCACGACAGCGTCACAGGCGAAGTCCGAGCCGTCCGCCGCGTGGAGGCGGACAGCACCGTCAGCGGTTTCGGTGCCGGTGATCGTCACGCCTGTCCTGACCGGCACGTCTGCAATCATGTGCGCCAGAAGCATCTCCGGCCTGATGGCCCTGCCGCGGGCGTAGAACAGTCCCGATCCGTCTGCGGACAGCCCCGATGGCAGATGCTCGACACATAACGGCTGCAGCAGGTCGGACGGCCAGTGCTGTGTCCGGAAAATGGCGTGACGCTCGGCCATGCGCGGCGGCGAATCAAGCGCCACAACGCCATGTCCGACGGAAGCGCCGGCCTTGTCTGACAGCCGGGAGGCGAAGGACAGGCAGGATGCCGAAAGCCGGCTCATCGCGTTGTGGTCGACGGTCAGGCGCGGGCTTTGCAACGCCATCCTGTTGCCGGATGCGCCGGACCCGGGTCCATCGCCACTCTCGAGAATGACAGGCTGAGCCCCGCGCCGACGCAGACCGGCCGCCACTGCGGCCCCGGCAATGCCGCCTCCTATGACGGCCACGGTCTTCGGCACGGCCACCATTCCAGCGGCGCCGTGCCCCGAACGCAATCCGCGGATCATCTGCCGCTTGCGGCCGAAGCCGGGCACCCGCTCCACGTCGAATCCCGCTTCCTCGAGCCCGCGCCGCACCTCGCCAGCCGCGGTGAAACTGGCGAGCGTTCCGCCCGGTCGGGCAAGTCTGCCGATCTGGGAAAGGATTTCCGGCTGCCACATAAGCGGATTGCGGGCCGGCGCGAAGCCGTCCAGAAACCACGCATCGGCCTGAAACTCCAGATTGGGCAGGATATCGCGCGCCTCGCCGTAATGGAGATGGAGTGTGAGCCGTCGGTCATAGAGCGGCACAAGGTGATATCCTGGCCAGCGCGGTGGCAAGGCGGCCCTCAACGCCGCGGAATGGTCCGCTAACTCATCAAAAGGCTCATGCGCCCGTGCCATCATCGCGGCATCGAGCGGGAACGCCTCGAGGGAGATGAAATCAATGTGACATTTCGGATGACGCTCCATCAGCGCCATGACTGCCAGAAGGTTCAGGCCGGTGCCGAACCCGGTCTCGGCGATGGTCAGATGCCCGGCGCGGGCCATTCGTGCCGGCAGGTCGTTGCCGTCGAGGAACACATGGCGGGTCTCGGCCAGCCCGTCTTCGGCGCTGTAATAGCCGTCCTCGAAACCGATCGCATAGGGCACCCCGTCGCGAAAGGTGATATCCGGCGCGGCAAGATCGTAATCAGCACCAAGATGCGGTGATGTCGCTGCCATGAATGCTTTCCGGAATGGCTTTGCATATCAGCGGATGGCGCAAAGGTTACCCTCGGGTAACATCGCAGCATCCGTAGTGATTGGGGTTATATCAGAATTCGGACGGATTTCGTCAGCAAATAAGCCCGATGTGATCGCCACCATGTTCGACTTCCTCGCCCTTGCCATCATGCGCCGGGTCGTCACCGCAGGAACCTTGCATCTCACTGACGCGAGTGGGAAGACGCATCGCCTTTGCGGTCATCTCGCCGGACCTGAGGCGCATATCACCCTTGCAAACAGGCGGGTGCTGTGGCGGCTGGTGATCCAGCCCGATCTGGGGTTTGGCGAAGCCTATATGAATGGCGGGCTGCGCGTTGCCGAAAACGGGCTGGAGCCGCTGGTCGAATTCCTGATGCGCAACTCTGCGCACTGGGCACAGCACTGGAGCGGACGGACCACCCTGGCATTCGGCAACTGTCTTGCCTGGCTGCGGCATATGAATCCGAAGGGCCGCTCGCGCCGGAATGTGGCGCATCACTATGACCTGACCGACGAGCTGTTCACCAGTTTCCTTGATCCGTGGCGGCAATATTCCTGCGCCTACTTCCGCGATCCGGATGACAGCCTCGAGGCAGCGCAGACGACCAAGCTGACGCGTCTGGCGGCGAAGCTGAACCTCCAGGACGGCGACCGGGTCCTCGATATCGGATGCGGGTGGGGCGGGCTTGCCATGGCACTGGCGCAATGCCGCGATGATGTCGAGGTGACAGGAATCACCCTTTCCGAGCAGCAACATGCCCATGCGGAAACAGCCGCGAAGGAGGCTGGGCTGCAGCATCGCCTTCATTTCGCGCTTCGTGACTACCGCAACCAGACGGGATGCTTCGACAGGATCGTATCTGTCGGCATGCTGGAACATGTCGGGCCGCGTGGTCTGCCGCTGTTCTTCGACAAGGTCCGAGACAGCCTCGCCCCCGGCGGTGTGGCGGTCATCCACACCATCGCCGTTCATCACCGCGCCGGCCCGGTGAACCGATGGCTTACACGCTATATCTTTCCGGGGGGATATCTTCCTTCCATGGCACAGCTTGTCCACGCCACAGAAGGCCGCGGCCTGAAAATCCTCGACATGGAAGTGATGCGTGGCCACTACGCCGCCACGCTGCGCCACTGGCGACGTCGCTTTCTGGCCCATCGCAGGCGCATGGCCGGGCTCTATGACGAGCGGTTTGTTAGGATGTGGGAATTCTATCTTCTCGGATGCGAATATTTTTTCCGATGCCAGCATGGTATGGTGGTGCAGTTGCAGCTTTCGGATGACCAGACAGCAGTCCCGCAAAGCCGCAGCTTCATCAGTGATCTGGAAGATGAATTCAGGAACAGACTGTGTCGGGACGCCCTTTCTGGAAAGACAAGCCCCTTGCCGAGATGAGCACGCAAGAGTGGGAATCCCTGTGTGACCGATGCGGCAAATGCTGTGTGCTGAAGCTGGAGGACGCGGATACCGGAGAGGTCCACTACACCGATGTGGCCTGCAAGTTGCTGGATTGTGGGACGGCAAGCTGCTCGAACTATCCCGAGCGCAAGAGATATGTCCCGGATTGCGTCGTGCTGAGCCCCACCACTCTCGACTCGCTTCCCTGGATGCCCGAGACATGCGCTTATCGCGTGCTTCACGAAGGCGGCGAGCTTGCCGCATGGCACCCCCTTGTGAGCGGCGATCCCGAAAGTGCGAGAAAGGCCGGAATCTCGGTGGCTGGCCGTGTCTTTCCGGAAGAATCTGTGCCATTGACCGAGGTGATCGACCACATCACGAAATGGTAGACTGCCAGAAGGCTGAAAGAGGATCACATGGGTCGCAGAGGCTGGATCATTGCCGCATTGCTCACGGCGCTCGCATTGGCAACCATCTGGAACGCCGAAAGCGGCGGGCCGAAGAAAAGATGGCATCTGTGCAAGGAATCGCTTGTCACGCAGGTCTTCACCGGCGCCTGTACCCTGCGTTTCAGGGGCGAGACAGCGCCGTCCTGACCGCGGCTACAGCCCAGCCGGTTACGCGCCAACCGGTCAGGCGCCAAACAGCTTTTTCCACTCTTCCTCTGACAGGTCGCGAAGATCCTCGCGCCATTCGGCGCCAACCTTCATGCCGCGCTGCACGGCCGGGCGGGCGAACATGGTCTGACGCCAGCGCCCCACATTCGGATAAGCGTTGATATCGACACCCTGACGTTCAAAGGTACGGGTCCAGGGGAAAATTGCGATATCGGCAATGGAATAGCCATCCGCCACATAGTCCCGCCCCTCGAGCCGCCGGTCGAGAACACCATAGAGCCGGTTCGCCTCGTTGCTGTACCGGTTCATCGCGTACGGAACCTTTTCCGGAGCGTAGAAATTGAAATGGTGCGCCTGGCCCAGCATCGGGCCGATGCCGCCCATCTGCCACATCAGCCATTCAATCACGGTCTTGCGCGCTGTTCCGGACGGCGGCAGAAGCTGGCCGGTCTTTTCAGCAAGATACATCAGAATCGCGCCGGATTCGAAAACACCGACAGACTCCCCGCCCTCACCGTCACGGTCGATGATGGCCGGGATGCGGTTGTTCGGGCTGAAGGCCAGAAATTCCGGCTTGAACTGGTCGCCCTGCCCGATATTGACGCGGTGGACCTCGTAGTCGAGACCCATTTCCTCAAGCGCGATCGCGATCTTGTGGCCATTCGGCGTTGCGGCGTAGTGAAGTTCAATCATCTGTGTGGTCCTGTTCTTCTGGATGGTCGTCCCGGGCGCTGACAAGATGCCGCACCTGGCCTATTGATATATGTGTTCGGCGGGATCATCTTCCAACGCAACGATGGGAAATATGCACATCGCCGCCAAAGGAATTTCGAGATGTTTTTTCTTCCCATGACGCACAAGCAGGCCGGGTTGTCCTTCAACCCCCTTAAGGCCATTGTCTCACCGCGCCCGATCGGCTGGATTTCCTCGAAGGGAGCTGACGGCAGCATCAACCTGGCACCCTACAGTTTCTTCAATGCGATTTGCGAAGATCCGGCCATGGTGATGTTCTCGGCAGAGAGCGCCAGCCCCGGTCACCAGAAAGACAGTCTTCGCAATATCGAGGAGACCGGCGAATTTGTCGTCAATATCGTTGGCGAGGCGCAGTTCGAGGCGATGAACATTTCATCGGGGAGCTATGCCTATGGAGACAATGAATTCCTTCATGCCGGGCTGGAGATGACAGCATCCGAAACCGTCGCCCCGCCGCGCGTTGGCGACGTTCCGGCAGCGCTGGAATGCCGGCTGTTCCAGACCCTGCCGCTACCACGCAACGATGCAGGCAGCGGCTATGTTCTTGTCATGGGGACTGTCACGGGGATCTATGTCGATGACGATGTGATCGTGGATGGCAAGCTTGACTACAGCGCCTACACACCCATCAGCCGACTTGGGTATCGCGACTATGGACGCGTCAGCGACACCTTTCAGGTCGCACGGCCTGACGACAGGTAGGTCACACCGCATCAACCGGCGCAGCACCGCCTATCGCTGGGTACAGCTCTGGATACGCGCCGCCACATAGCCATGGAGTTCCGAGGCTTCGAAATTCAGCAACAGAACCCAGTTTTCCGCCGGGATGACCGTCTGGAACGGCAGGGTCCCCGATTCAACCTTCTGGCCGTCTAGAAAGGCCATGCGCACCGTGACGGGAAGTTCCGGATCATAGCTTGGCACCTCGCGCGCGGACTTCTTGTCGGCTTCGCCCTCGACATGAAGGTTCAACCCCCCGTCGAACAGGGTCAGCTTTGATTCTGGTCCGCCGTAAAGGGGTGTGGCGACAGCGATGGTGCGGTTCTCCAGCTCTCGGCAATTCGTCGGTCTGCCAAGCTTCTGGATGGACTGCATGATCTGCGCCGGCGTCACGCCACGGGCAATCTTCTTGGTGACCAGCGCCTTCAGCTGCGCGTCATTGCCCTGTGCCAGGTCATTGACCTTGTTTTTGGCCTGCGCTTCGGCAAGTTCCATTTTCAGTCGCTGGACATCGGTGCTGAGTTCGCTGATCTGCTGATTGTTTTCATAGAGCGCGCGTTCAGCCTCGGCACGAAGGCTGCCGGTCTCGGCATGACCCCATATCCAGCCTATCCACAGGACACCGCCTACCACGAGAACGCGCACGAGAAGCGACACATAGCCCTTCATCTCGCGTCGACGATACCGTTCGCGTGTTTCAAAAAAATCCATTGTCCGCGTCAACCCTGTTGATCCGTTGCCAGAAGGTACGTCGCCCCGTCAGGCAGTGCCGGCCATCATGCGCCAAATCAATACATTACCGTCAGCAAAAGGCAAGATTGAGACGCGCCTTTGCCTTGATGAGTTTTACACGTCGGGGCAAGATACCGAGATGCCCGATACGTCGTCTTCATCCGCGCGCGCGCCGCGCCGCCAGAACACCCCGGGGCGCGCCTGGCAGCGTATGCTGAGCGGCCGCCGGCTGGACCTTCTCCACCCCTCGCCCATGGATATCGAGATCATCGATATCGCGCACGGTCTGGCAAGGGTCAGCCGCTGGAACGGCCAGACAAAAGGTCAGTATCCTCTATCGGTCGCCCAGCATTCCGTCATGGTGGAGAGATTCGTCTCGCAAAACGCGCCGAAGCTCGACAGGAAATGGAGGCTTGCCGCCCTGCTTCACGACGCACCCGAATATGTGATAGGCGACATGATCACGCCCTTCAAATACGCCTTGGACGGCATTTACCGCGATATCGAATCACGGCTGTCGGAAGCTGTTCATATCCGCTTCGGCCTGCCTGGCAGGCTGCCGGAGAATGTGGAACGCGCCATCAAGCGTGCCGATCGCATGGCTGCCTGGATCGAGGCAACGCAGCTTGCCGGATTCACGCCTGAAGAGGCTGGCAGGATACTCCAGCGACCGCGCGGCACGCCGGATACGATGCGGCTGAGGCCGGTCGAGCCGGAACAGGCCGCCGCCTTGTTTCTGAAAAGGTTTACGTTGCTTGGTGGCGATCGCGCCTAGGCAGAGGCCGGTCAGTTGACGCTGCTGACAGAGCGCGAGACATTCGCCTTTGCCTTGCCGTTGTCGGTCTTGTCCCGGCCGCCGACAAACCCCTGGGGAGACGGGTCGGCAGGCTTTTCCGGGTCCGCTTCCACATGGACCGAGTTCAGCAGCGCGCCGGCACGCTGGATCAGGCTGAGGGCATCATCAAGAACAGCAACGGCACGGGTCGTGTTGACGTCATTCAGATTGGCGTTCTTCTCGACCAGGTCCCAGGTCAGCGAGTTGAGTTGGTCATTCACACGGACGAGACGTGTCTTCCCACGCTTTCTGAGATCGCGGATTTTGCTGCTGCGAGAGGCGGCCATCGGATAACTCCAACCAAACATGATGTGGCGCTAATATACAGAGTTTTAACACTTGACCCAAACGATCAGGTGACAGGGCCTAGCGGGTTACCCGGACCGGTGTGTTGCGACGCTGTTCCCGACGCGTCTTGCGTTGCTTTGTAATGGCCTTTGCCTGACCGAGCGTCATGCAATCAGGGCAGACGCATTTCCCAGCGAGATCAAAGCTCTGCCGCATGTTTGGCAATTCCATGCACCAGCAGTGATCCTTGCCGGGCGCCGCGCCACAGTTGAACTGCGTGCCGCATTCGTCACAGGTCAGTTTTTGCATAGGACTATCTCCTGCCGCCACGCGAATCGTGGCCGGAATCGCCGTTCGCGGCAAGACCAAAAAAACCGCCCTGCCTTCACACCTTGGGGATAGCGGATGAATGGATGCCCGCGTGACAGGCACCACCCAAGGCATCATTTTCCCGCCTTTCATCGAACAGGAGCGTAGTGACGGGCATGCCCACCACTCCGTCATTTTTTGATTTCATACTTTGCAAAATGAGAGTTACGGGCCGGATTATTTGCAGTTTGATATCTTTCCAGCCTCTGAAACCTCAATCATGCTTGTTCCATGAAACGCGATTTCTTCAGAAAGATGGGGTTCGGCCTCGGCCCGGCTGACAAGGTTCCTTCCGATCCGGTAGCCTGGGCCGATGCGCAGATCGAATCAGTGCCTGAGCTGACCTGGCCAGGCGACATTCCGAGCGCAAAGGAGCTCCTCGACCAGCGCGCGATCTTCGTCTACCAGGACAGGAGGGTCATCCGGAAGAAGTTCAAGAACGACCGGAAAGCCTACAAGGACGCGAAAACACAGCTTCGCTGGCAAACCGGTGAAAAATTCTACGAAAATCTAGAGATCGCCATCAGGCATCACACAGCGCTGCATTCGCCCGCCCCGGTCTTCGAGAGGCTGTGGCTGTTCTGGCACAATCATTTCGCCATTGCCGAAAAGGACCTGCTGGCCTGCTGGAACACCGGGGCATACACGCGCGAGATCATCCGCCCCAACATGTGCGGCAGCTTCACCGATCTGGTAAAGGCGGTAACCACCTCATGGACAATGATCCATCACCTGGACAACAGCGAGTCGGTCGGCCCGAATTCAAAGAGCGGGAAATGGCGGCGCCAGAAAGGAAAGGTGGTCTCGGTAAACGAGAACCACGCCCGCGAATTGATGGAGCTTCATACCATCTCTCCCGCCGCAGGCTATACCCAGAAGGACGTGATCGCACTCTCCTACATCATGGCCGGGTGGGAAAACAAATGGTCCAAGGGGCGTGAGGAGTGCAACCCGGTCAGGTTCAATGCCGAAAACCATGAACCCGGCAACCATGTGGTGCTTGGCAAACGCTACAAGCAACGGGGACTGAGCCCGAAATCAAAGCTGATCGATGTGATGGAGGATCTGTGCGCCCATCCAAGCTGCGCCGAATTCATCTCGACCAAGCTTGTCAGGCACTTCGTCTCGGATGATGTGACACCTGAGATGGTGCAACCGGTGATTGATGCCTGGCAGGAGACCGACGGTCATCTACCGGCTGTCTACAAAGCGCTGATCCGGGTGGTCTATGCCCATACAGGCACCCACAAGAAGTTCCTGAATCCGGAAGTCTGGTTCCTGCAGAGCGTCAAGATGACGGAAGCGCCATGGCCGCCGGCACCATCTGCAATGGCTTACGACTTCAAGGACCGGCCCAACAAGGTTCAGCGCCGGCCTCGTGGCCTGATGTTCGAGATAGGCCATCCTGTCTATCGCCCGAAGCAGCCGAACGGCTGGCCGGATACCGAGCCGGAATGGCTGTCACCGGAATTGCTGATCCGCCGCCTTGCCGTCGCCAAGCGGGTTGCCCGCGAATATATGCCGATTGGCAAGCTGGAGACGTCGATCGCCAACAATTTCGACAGTGCCGAGGATGTTGTCGCCTATCTGAAATTCTGCAGAAACAATCCCGAAAACTGGCGGAGCACAAGCCTGGACACGCAGTTCCTGTTGCCTAGCGAATGGATGTTGAAGGTATGACGATCAATCGACGCGAATTCATCACCGCATGCGGCTCCCTCACCCTTCTGGGATCACCTGTCTTCAGCGCGCGGGCGGCGACCTTGTCCAAGCGCAACCTTGTGATCGTCATGCTTCGCGGCGGCATGGACGGGCTGACCGCCGTGCAGCCCCGGGACAAGATCCTGAGCAAGGCCCGCCCGGACATCATCGTCGAGGGCACGAAGAAGCTGACGTCGGATTTCAACCTTCATCCGCGGCTCGAGACCTTCTATGACTGCTGGAAGGAAGGCACGGCATCGGTCTTTCATGCCACCTCCATTCCCTATACGGGGCGCTCACATTTCGATGGCCAGAACCTGATGGAGACAGGCGCCCACATTCCCTACGCCGAGAAAACGGGCTGGCTTGGCCGCGGCATGGACGCCGCCGAGCTTCAGGGCCTTGCGGCCTCGCTTCCGATGCCGCTTCTTCTTAGGGGAAGCAATGATCTGGACAACTACTTACCGCCCAGGATTCGCCGTCCGAACAAGGACACGATGGAAAAAAACCAGGCCTCCTACAGCCCGGGATCGGACCTGGAGCGCACCCTTCACCGCATTCGCCACCGACCGCCAGCAATGATGCGCGAGGTTGGCGACAACGAGCCGCATGAACTGGCCATGGTCGCGGCGCAGGAGCTGTCGCGCGAGGATGGCCCGCGCATTGCTGTCTTCGACCTAGACGGCTTCGACACCCATGCCGCCCAGGGCGGCAGCGATGGTGAGCATGGCGAACAGCTGAACAATTATGACAAGGTCTTGCGCGTCCTGAAGGAAAATCTCGGCGACTCCTACGAAGACACGCTGATCCTTACCCTTACCGAGTTCGGCCGCAAGTTCGAGCAGAATGGCGGCTACGGCACGGAACATGGCTACGGCACCGCCATCCTGATGGCTGGCGGCCTTGTGAAGAAAGCGGAGATTCACGCCGACTGGCCAGGTCTGAGATCAAAGGACCTGTTCGAGGGTCAGGACCTGAACGCCACCGTGGATGCGCGTTCAATCTACTGCGCCGCGATGGCGGCCTGCTTCGACGTGGATTTCGGTTACATGAAGCGTCACGCCTTCTGGGACGAGCCGCTGACCGACGTCACAGAAAAGCTGTTCCGCGTCTGACAGTTCCGCGCGACCCTGCCGGTAGGCAAGCTGCCGCAAGCTGTGCTAGAGAATTCCAGACCAAACATACCGGCGCGAGCGTGGCGGAATTGGTAGACGCAGCGGACTTAAAATCCGCAGATCGGATCGATCATAGGGGTTCGAGTCCCCTCGCTCGTACCACGCTCGACGCAGCCGCGATCAGGGCGTATGGGTCACGGTAATGCCAAGCTGGTCAATGGCCATATCAGGCAGCATGACGAAGCCGATGGCACTGGAAAGCGGAACCGGTGTCGGCGGCTGGGCGTCGATGGTCAACCTGCCGCCGGAATTTATCATCGCCTCGATGGGCGGCATAAGACGCGCGGCGGTGCCCGGAAAAATCTGCTGCAGGCTGGTGCCAAGCATCATCCGGGTCATAAACCTCATTTCATCCTCCCCCACGCCTTCTTCCTCGGCGGCGATGGCGAGCATGATATCGATGGCGCCGGCGTCCTCGATGACCAGTTCCGCGCCTTCAAGCACCACAGTGCCAGACAGGCCGAGAAGCGCCGCGGCATTGTCCTCTGTATCCGAAAGCAGCGGCACTAGATTCTGATAGGCATCCTGGCTGATCGAAAACGCGAACCCAAGGCCGATCGCTGACAGATCGCCTATCGCTGTCTCGATCCCATAGTAAATGGTCAGATCACTGGTGCCGACCTCAGCAAGGGTTTCAAAGCGCAGATCCATCCCGAGATCGGTAATGCCGCGCTCCTCAAGGGCGGCGAAGAACGGATTTTCCTCGCCCGATCCATCCTGTGCCATGACCGTGACGCCGCGTACATCGAACCCGGCGCTAGTCATTACAAGCTCGCCATTCGCCATCATGTCGAAGGCAAACGGCAATGTTTCCATCAGGTCGACCGATACAATGGCTTCGGGACTGCTGAACCCGACATTCGCAACCCTGACCAGGCTGTCTTCGGTGACCAGATCCTCGACATTCGCAGGCGGCTCGTCGCCCGTCAGCATGCCGAAGGCGATATCGCGGAGCTCGATCTTGCCGACAAATGTCTGTTCCTCGGGCAACTCCGCATTTTCCGCGACAAGCTCATGGACAAACCAGTCGCTGCCGCCAAACGATCCGGAGGCATCGATCCGCAGGTAATCCGCCCGCAGAAGAATCTCGTCCCCTTCCAGAAGCGCGACGTCAAGCAGCTCGCCGGACCCGGATGCCATATCCACGGACCCTTCGGCGAAAGACAGGCTGGTGCCGTTCTCGAGCTGGATTGTGCTGCGGGCCGCCGCTGGCGCCAATGCTGCCAACAGGACCAGAAGCGGCACAAATGCCGCAAGAATGTAACGCTTCACGAGAGACATCGCTCAAAACTGTCATGGAAAGATGGTAGTTTCAAGTCAGACTGACTATTTCTGGGTGACGGCCCTGCAAGACAATCAATCAGACACGCCATGTTCTTCCTTCCCCTTTTTGATGACAACCCGGCGCGACGCACCCCCTATGTCGCCTGGGCAGTGATCGCGCTGTGCGTCCTGATCTTTTTCTGGCAACAGTCTCTTGGCCCGCAGGGAGAGCGGCTTGCTTTCTTCCAGTACGGCTTCGTGCCTGCGAATGCCAGCGGTGTCGCGCCGCTGCCGCCTGGCATGGCGGTGGTGCCGGCATGGGCCACCATGGTCACTGCCATGTTCCTTCATGGAGGCTGGATGCATCTTGGCGGCAATATGCTGTATCTGTGGATCTTTGGCGATAATGTCGAAGATTCAATGGGATCCGTCAGGTTTGCCTGTTTCTACATTCTGTGCGGCGTTGCCGCGGCGCTGGCGCAGTACATGATAGATCCGTCGTCGAGAGTGCCGATGGTCGGGGCGTCCGGCGGTATCGCCGGTGTGCTGGGCGCCTATCTGATCCTGCATCCGCGCGCGGCGGTACGAACCTTCCTTCTGATCATCATCTTCGTGCGGTTCATCAATCTGCCGGCCTGGCTTGTGCTGGGCGTCTGGATTGGCGGGCAGTTCATCGCGGTGCCAAGCGCGCTCGCCGGCGCGGATGGCGGGGTTGCCTATTTCGCGCATATTGGCGGCTTTATCGCCGGCATGGTCCTGGTGCCATTTTTCAAGCGGCCGGATGTGCCGCTGTTCGGCGCGAATGACGCGCCACCAGACCGATGGAGTGCCCGCCCCATCCCGTTTGCCGAAATCAGGCGCGAGGCCGGCACCAAGGTGCGTCGGCGATCCGGCAGTCCCTTGGGATCACGTGTTGTGGACCGCCAGAATGACAGGCGGAATGACAGGCGGAATGACAGGCAGGACAGCGATGGCAAAACGTCCCAGGACCCGGCATCGCCATGGGGCCGGGCGGGCACAGGAACATCGAGGAAGAAGCGCGGGTCGGTGCCGGGCTTCACAAGGAAGCAGGGCGACTGACCCTGAGCGCACGCAATCAGGCAAACACTAGCCGGCTTCGCCAAGGGGCTGGATGAAGGCATCGGCGCCAAGACCACGTACACCTTCGGCAAGCGCCTCGGCAGCGGCGTGAGTGACGTCCGCATCAAGCCCGCTTACGACGGCGGCGGTGCCGAACTGTCCAGGCTTGAACCAGGGATAGCTGCCGATGCTGACGCCTTCATGCGCCGCCTGAACCGATTCCATCACGGTGGCGATACTTCCCTCGCCGATGGCGCATTGCACTGTCAGGCGCGTCATCGCCACACCGCCGGGGAGGCTGTCGCGGAGCCCCTCGAACATGGCCTGCAATATCGACGGCACGCCGGCAAAGACATGGACGTTTTCCAGAATGAACCCGGGAGCGGCGCTCAGCGGATTATCGATCAGCGCCGCGCCCTCGGGAATATCCGCCATTTTCTGGCGCGCCGCGTTGAATTCGATATCGGTGTTCTCATAATGCGCAAGAAGCCGCGCTTCGGCTTCGGGATGGCGAAGGACCTTCCTGCCAAATGCGGCGGCAATACATTCGGTTGTGATGTCATCATGGGTCGGGCCGATTCCGCCGCTTGTGAACACAAGGTCATGGGCCGCTGACAACATCTTCACCGTATCGATGATAACGTCGCGAATATCGGGAATGACGCGCGCCTCTCGAAGCTGGATTCCCTGCGCGTTCAACTGCTCGGCCAGCCAGCCGATATTCTTGTCCTTGGTGCGCCCGCTCAGGATTTCATCGCCGATCACGATGATCGCGGCTGTCGGATTGGTCATGGCTTATACTCGCGTCTCAAATCACACAGTCTTGTGACACCCGAAATGGAGGCTATGTCCCGGCGGTCAAGTGGCACAGTGACGAAAACCGGTCTTCACCGGCAAATTCCCGGCCATCAAATCCTGCCAAGGGCTTGGCAAGGCGTCAGTTTGTCGATAGTGGTAACCTCGAAACGCCAAGGCGACAAAGAGCAGACGACATGCGCACTGAACCGGTGATCATCCATGATGAAAGCGGCTTTGCCGGAATGCGCGCCGCCGGCAGGCTGGCGGCAAGCGTTCTCGACATGATTGCCCCGCATGTTGTCGCCGGCGCCACGACAGGCGAGCTTGACCGGATCTGCCACGAATATATCGAGGCGCATGGCGCCATCCCGGCACCGCTGAACTACAAGGGCTTTCCCAAGGCCACCTGCATCTCGCTGAACCATGTCGTGTGCCACGGCATCCCCGGAGAAAAGACAATCCGCGACGGCGACATCCTGAACATCGATGTGACGGTCATTCTGGATGGCTGGTATGGCGACACATCGCGGATGTATTTTGTCGGTGAGCCTTCGGTGAAGGCGCGGCGCCTGACAGAAATCACCTATGACTGCCTGATGGCGGGCATTGACGCGGCGCGCCCGGGCAACACGCTGGGCGACATCGGTCATGCCATCCAGCAGCTTGCAGAAGGCCACCGGTTTTCCGTGGTGCGCGACTTTACCGGCCACGGGCTTGGTCAGACCTTTCACTGCGCGCCGACAGTCCTTCATTTCGGCACGCCGGGCAGCGGCATGAAGCTGGCGCCGGGCATGATTTTCACCATCGAGCCGATGATCAACGCCGGAAGGGCGGAAACCAAGATCCTCGGCGATGGCTGGACCGCGGTAACCCGCGACAGATCGCTGTCAGCACAGTTCGAACATTCCATCGGCATTACCGATGGCGAGGCGGAAATCTTCACCCTGTCGCCTGCCGGCCACACCGCGCCCCCCTATGCGTGAGTAATCATCAAAAACGGCTCTCGGCATTAACGCTTTCTTTAGTCCTTTTGGGCTATGTCTTCGGGTATGCCGGGCCAGACTTCATCACCGCGCCGCGGCGCCGCGGCCCCCGACCATACAACCGGGCATCGCGCCCGCATGCGCGGAAAACTTCTTGGCAAGGGCGGCCAGGCCCTGAGTGATCTGGAACTGCTGGAAATGCTACTCTACGCCGGCAATCGCCGCAGCGACACCAAACCGCTCTCCAAGGAACTGGTGAGCCATTTCGGGTCGCTGTCGGCTGTGCTGCGCGCGCCGGCCAGCCAGCTTCGCGAGGTTCGCGGCATGGGCGACGCTTCGATCGCGGCGCTGAAGATTGTCGAGGCTGCCGGCCTCTATCTGAGCCATTCGGATATTGAAAACCGCCAGGTTCTCGAAAACTGGAGCCAGGTGCAGCATTACTGCGTGACACACCTGTCGCACGAACCTATCGAGCATCTGATGATGTTGTGCCTGGACAATCGCAACCGGCTGATCGCAAAGGTGATGCTGTCGGCGGGAACGGTCGACCAGACGCCAGTCTATGTCCGTGAGGTGGTCAACACAGCGCTGCGCCATTACGCAAAGGCGGTGATACTGGTCCACAATCATCCAAGCGGCGAGACCATGCCATCAAAGGCCGATGTCGATATGACGTCAGAGGTATACAAGGCCTTGTCGCTTGTAACAGTCGCGCTTCACGATCACCTCATCGTCGCCGGACGCGAGGTAATCAGCTTCAAGAGCCTTGGATTGCTGTAGAAGGGCAGCGTCGACAGACCTACTGCGGATCGGTCATGCCGCGAAGCTTGTCCTGAGCTTTTCGGGTCAGTTCACCGGCGCGGCGGCTTGCCTTCATCAGGTTCGGCTTCGCCTGTTCAAGGGCCTTGCCAGCAGCCTCGCCGGCCTTTTTCTGCACCGCCGGATTGCGCGCTGCCGCCATAAGGGCACCAACCACTAGTCGTCGAATGAACATCTGGCAGCCTTTCCTTACAATGCCGCGTGCGCCAAACCCCGAAAGACAGTGATCGCGACGTTCACAGACTGGTTTTTTGGAGTCTTCGATGCTATACCCGCACCCTGTCTGTGGCAAAGGAAATTACCCCCGATGATCCCCCGATATTCGCGGCCCGAAATGACCTCGATCTGGTCTGAGCAGAACAAGTTTCAGATCTGGTTTGAAATCGAGGCACATGCCTGCGACGCCATGGCGAACCTGGGGATGATACCGGCGGAAGCGGCGCGCGCCGTCTGGGAGCGCGGCGGCTTCGATATCGACCGCATAAACGAGATCGAGCGCGAGACCAAGCATGACGTCATCGCCTTTCTGACAAGCCTTGCCGAACATGTCGGCGAGGACGCCCGCTTTGTCCATCAGGGCATGACCTCCTCCGACGTTCTGGACACCACCCTCGCCGTGCAGATGACCCGCGCCAGCGATCTTCTGCTGGAGGGCCTCGACAGGCTGCTGGCGGCGCTTCGCACCCGCGCCGAGGAACATCGCTACACGCCGACGATCGGACGAAGCCACGGGATTCATGCCGAACCGACGACCTTTGGTCTGAAGCTGGCCACCTTTTTTGCCGAGTTCAGCCGGTGTCGCGACCGGATGGCGGCGGCCCGCGCCGAAATCGCCACCTGCGCCATTTCCGGTGCTGTCGGCACCTTCGCGCATCTCGATCCGGCGGTGGAGACGCATGTGGCGGAAAAACTGGGGCTGACGCCGGAGCCGGTGTCGACCCAGGTGATTCCGCGTGACCGCCACGCCATGTTCTTCGCCACGCTGGGGGTGATCGCCAGCTCGGTCGAGCGTCTGGCGACCGAGATCCGTCATCTTCAGCGCACCGAGCTGCGCGAGGCCGAGGAGTTCTTCTCTGCCGGCCAGAAGGGCTCGTCGGCGATGCCGCACAAGCGCAATCCGGTACTGACCGAAAACCTGACGGGACTGGCGCGGATTGTCCGCGCCGCCGTCACGCCGGCGCTGGAAAATGTGGCGCTCTGGCATGAACGCGACATCTCGCATTCCTCCGTCGAGCGGGTGTTTGGCCCCGATGCCACCATCGCCCTGGACTTCGCCCTGCAGCGCCTTGCGGGTGTGGTCGAAAAGCTGGTGGTCTACAGCGATGCGATGCAGGCCAATCTGGACCAGCTTGGCGGCCTTGTGCATTCACAGCAGGTGATGCTGGCGTTGACCCAGAAAGGGGTGAGCCGTGAAGACGCCTATGTCTATGTGCAGCGCAACGCCATGGCGACCTGGAAGGATGGCGGCAGCTACCGTGACAGGCTGAAGGCCGACGAAGATGTGTCCGCCGCCCTGTCGGCCGCCGAGATCGACGCGCTGTTTGATCTCGACCAGCACTTCCGCCATGTCGATACCATCTTCGCCCGCGTCTTCGGCGAGACCGCGTCATGAGCGCGCGCTCACCCCTGTATGAGGGGAAGGCCAAGATCATCTATCCTGGTCCGGATGACGCCAGCCTGATCCAGTATTTCAAGGATGACGCCACCGCCTTCAACGCGCAGAAGAAGGATGTGATCAGCGGCAAGGGCGTGCTGAACAACCATATCAGCGAGCATATCATGCTGCGCCTTGCCGAAGCCGGCATCGCCACCCATTTCATCGAGCGGCGGAATGACCGCGAACAGCTGATCCGCAAGCTGGAGATTATTCCGGTGGAGGTGGTTGTGCGCAATGTCGCCGCCGGATCGGTCTGCCCGCGCCTTGGCCTGACAGAAGGGGATCCGCTGCCCTCGACCCTGATCGAATTCTGCCTGAAGGACGACGCTCTTGGCGATCCGATCATCGCGCGCGAGCATATCCTGACATTCGGCTGGGCCACTGCCGCGGAATTCGATGTGATTGTGGAACAGACAAGGCAGATCAATGGCCTGCTGGCAGACATCTTCGCGTCGATTGATCTGCGGCTGATTGATTTCAAGCTGGAATTTGGCCGCCTTGCCGATGGCACGGTGATTCTTGCCGACGAGATCAGCCCGGATAATTGCCGGCTGTGGCAGGTCGGCACCGACGAGAAGATGGACAAGGACAGATTCCGCCGCGACCTTGGCGGCCTGACCGAGGCCTATGCCGAGATTGCGCGTCGGCTTGGTCTGAACGTGCCGCTGGATACGCAGAACTAGCCCGGACATTCGCGCCGAAGACAAAGGACAGACATGATGCAGGTGATCGTCAATATCTCTCTCAAGCACGGCGTCCTCGACCCGCAGGGGCGCGCCATTGGCCGGTCGCTGTCGGACCTTGGCTTTCAGGAGGTTGGTGATGTGCGCGTTGGCAAGCGGATCACGCTGGAAATTGACGAGAACGACCCGGCACGCGCCCGCCAGCGGGTCGCGCGCATGTGCGAAGCACTTCTCGCCAACACGGTGATCGAGG
>JBMHCH010000011.1:0-20850 GCA_049890015.1 Puniceispirillaceae bacterium (SeqCode) | reverse complement strand
CGACCATTGCAGCTTGCGAAGCTCAAGACGCAGCGGCAGGTTCACCGGCTCCGCCGGGGGCTTGGACTTGGCCGGCTTCTTGGTTTCCGTGGCGGTCTTGGAAATGGGGGATGGCCGTTTCGGAAGTCCCATCCGGTGAGCCTTGCCGGCGATGGCGTTCCGCGACACGCCGAGGGCATCGCCTATTTGCGAGATCGACAGCCCCTCGTCCCAGAGCTTGCGCAACTCGGCAAGCCGCTCTTCGGTCCAGACGTTCGCAGTCTCGGTCATTCCATCCTCGCTTCCCTGCGCCAGCGGGGCGCGGAGCCACAGGTATACTCAGGCAGCAGGCCAAACTCAATCGTCAAATGGCCGCGTTGAAGATGCTACAGCGCGCCGATAAAGTTGCCGATCAGGTCTACCTGGCAATCCAGCATATGGCGACCATAATGTGTGGTCAGGCCGCGACCCTGCGCGGCTGTAAGCCAATCGGTCTGCTCCGGCACCATGATGATCTCGGCAATCACCGTGTCAGCATCCACCTTGTCCAGCATCATGGGAAGCGCATCCCCCTTATGCAGCCCAAGGCTGGTGGTGTTGATGATCATGTCGACGCCGTCGCCCTGATGAGTGCCGGCGACCTCCGCCTGGCGATGACCGCCAAGCTCCTCCAAGGCGGCGACAATGGCGGCAGCCTTGTCGGGCGTGCGGTTCAGAATGCGAAGGCGGCCGACGCCGGCACCGCACAACGCCAGCGCGATGGCCCGCGCCGCGCCGCCGGCCCCGAGCATCAGAATATCGCGCCCGTCCGGATCATGCCCCTGCTGGCGCAGACCCGCGACAAACCCGGCACCATCGAAATTGTCGCCATGCATCGAGCCGTCCGCCTCGAACCTCACAGCATTGACGGCGCCGGTCAGCTGGGCTTCCGGGCCAAGGCTGTCACACAGCGCGGCAATCGCCATCTTGTGCGGAATGGTCACCGCCATGCCGCGAAAATTCGCCATGCCGCGAAGCGCCATGATCGCGGTCTCAAGCTCCGCCGGCGGCACATCCATCGGCACCATGACGCGGTCAAGACCGCGCTCGGCGAAGATCCGGTTGAACACCATCGGCGCGCGAACATGATCGGCAGGATGCGCGATCGTCGCAAAAAGTTGTGTTGTCCCGGTTATCCAGGGCATGTCCCGGCGATCATCAGTCATCTGTCTTGTCTTTCATAATGAGGGCGCCTTGGCCGGAATTTCATGTGTGAATTGCGGCAGAAATGGCCAGCAAAAATCGTGAAATGGTCACCACTAGGTCAATATTGCGCCGTTTTCCGGAACGAGAAGGGTAGCCGGCACCGGTACATGCGGCCGGACCACCCACCATGGGCCAGTGTACCGGTGTCACGACATGTTTCAAGCTTTGGCCGATCATCTGATCGGCCCACTATTTGATGGAAGGGAATGATAACAATGAAAGCACTCAACAGATCGGCGGTAATCGCCGGAGGACTGGCAATTTCCGGCGTGATTGTCGCCAGCCTTGCCGTTGCGGGAAACAGTGGCCTGCATCACAAGAAACACCGCATGTTCAACGCAGCAACCATCGACGGCAATGGAGACGGCGCTCTCAGCCGTGACGAGATCCTGGCGCATAACAGGCTTCGTTTCGACAGGCTCGACAGCAATGGCGACGGAACAATCAGCGCCGATGAGTTCAGCGCCAGACTTCTGGCGATGTTCACACGCATGGATACCAATTCAGACGGTGTCCTTGAGGGTGATGAGCTGCCGCGCAGCATGGGAAAGCACGGTCACAGACATATGCACGGTCACGGCAGATCGGGCCCGAACGCGTCCTGAGGACAGCAAGCGGCATTCTGCGGCCGTGTGCAGGGTCCTGAACGCCCATGCCTCTACCTTCGCCGGAACAGGCTCATTCACCATCCATCGAGAAGGACAGCGACGCCGAATTGATGCAGTATCGCAGCCCCGTCGGCCGAGGCCCGTCAGGAAACACATGGCCAAGATGCGCGTCGCAACGGGTGCAGTGCACCTCGGTGCGGCGCATGAACAGGCTGTTGTCCTCACTTTCGCCGACAGCGCCGTTGCCTAGTTTATCGTAGAAGCTTGGCCAGCCGCTTCCCGAATTGAATTTCGTCGCTGACGAGAAAAGCTCCTCACCACAGCAGATGCAGCGATAGGTGCCATCCTCGTAATGCTTGTCGAGTTCGCCGGTGAAGGCGCGTTCGGTGCCGTGTTCGCGCGTCACATAGAACTGCTCGGCGGTCAGTTGCTCCCGCCACTCCTCGTCCGACTTGATCACCTTTGCGGTCATTCCGCTGCCTCCCGGGTCGCCTTCAAAGCCTCCCAGATCGCCTGCGGGGTGGCCGGCATGTCGATATGGGTCACGCCAAGCGCATCCGTCAGCGCCGCGATCACCGCCTGCGGCGCACCGATGGCGCCAGCCTCTCCCGAGCCCTTCACGCCAAGAAGGTTGTTGTGGCAGGGGATATTGCGGAAATGGATATCGAATTTCGGAAGATCGGCAGCCCGCGGCAGCGCGTAATCCATCAGCGAGCCGGCAACAAGCTGGCCCTGATCATCGAAGGCGGCATATTCATGGATCGCCTGGCCAATGCCCTGGGCTATGCCGCCATGAACCTGGCCTGCCAGCATCAGCGGATTGATCACATTGCCGAAATCATCGACCACCGTGTAGCGCAGGAGATCGACCTTGCAAGTGCCTGGATCGATCTCAAGCTCGACGACGTGGCATCCATAGGGGTAGGTCGCGCCATCCGTCTCATATTGATGTTTGATGTCAAAGGGATGCGCCCCCTCATCGGGCACCAGCCGTACCGCGAGGTCCTCTATGGTGATGGATCGGTTGGTGCCAGGCGCCGAGAACAGGCCGTCGGCAAATGTCACCTCGTCAGCCGCGCAGTCCAGTGTCTCAGCCGCATGCGGCATGGCGGTCGCGATGGTGTGCGCGGCGACCTCGGCGACGGCGGAGCCCAGGATCGGTGTCATCCGCGCGCCGCCTGTCGTGCCGGGCGGGGTGCGCGCGCTGTCACCTTGCTGGATCTCGATTTTGTCAGCATCGTATCCCAGCCTGTCCGACAGGATCTGCGTCAGCGTGGTGCGGTGCCCCTGCCCGTTATCCTGCTGCGATGCCAGCACCAGAATGCTGCCATCCTCGCGGAAGCGCACGTCAACACCGCCATCGGTGCCGCCGCCGCACTGCTCCAGATACATGCCGAAGCCGAAGCCGCGAAGCTTGCCGCGTGCCGCCGAGTCCGCCTTTCGCGATGCAAAACCGTCCTGATCCGCGCGGGTCAGGGCCTCTTCCATCAGTTCCGGCATCTCGCCGCTGTCAACCGTGCCGCCGCAGACCATCTGGTAGGGTATCTGGTCAGCGCGGATCATGTTTCGGCGACGCACCTCCACCCGGTCGATGCCGATATGTGCGGCGATATGATCCATCAGCCGTTCCATCACATAGTTGGCTTCCGGCCGCCCCGCGCCACGATAGGCATCCACAGCCGGGGTGTTAGTCATGATGCCGAGAACACGGAGGCTTGCTGCAGGGATGGCATAGTTGGTGGTCAGCGTTCGTGATCCCGAAAGGGTCGGGATATAGGTGCTGTAGTTGGACAGCCAGGACCCCATATTCGCATGCACGGTGACGGCAAGCGCGTGAACCTTGCCATCGGCGTCGATGACGGCCCGCGCCTTGGTCCTGTTGTCGCGTCCATGGAGGTCCGAGATGAAACTGTCGGAGCGCGCCTGCTGCCAGCGCAGCCGGCGACCAAGCCGGCGCGCGGCCCAGGCGATGATCAGCTGCTCGGGATGAAGAAAAATCTTGAAACCGAAACTGCCGCCGACATCACCGGTGCGGATGCGAAGCGCCGACCGGTCCATGCCAAGGGCGTCGGCCATCTGCTCGGCGAGACCAACGGGGCCCTGCGTGCCGCACCAGATGTCAAGCGTGCCAGGCTCGTCACCGGGCTCGGCGATCATCGGGCGTGTTTCCATCGAATTGATGATCACCCGGTTGTTGACGACATCGATATCAAACAGCTCCAGGCCGGCAGCAGCAGCACCCTCGATAACGGCGTTGGTGGCGGCATGGTCGCCGGCAACCCAGTTGAAGGCGATGTTGCCGGGATAGGCATCATAGAGCTGAGGTGCGCCGGGCGCGATCGCATCATAGACATCAGTGACCGCGACCAGGCTGTCATACCGGGCGTCGATCAGTTCGACCGCGTCAAGGGCTATGCTGTCGGTTTCGGCGACCACCACCGCAACGACGTCGCCCACCGCGCGGTTCACATCCCGCACCATTGCCGGATGGGTGACCTTTGTCATGGTCTCGCCATCCTCGTTCTGCAGCCAGTGCTGACAGTGGATTTCGCCAACACCGTCAGCATCCAGATCAGCCTGTGTCGCGACAAGATGCACGCCGTCGAGCGCCGCCGCCGCTGCGATGTCCACGGAGGCAAGCCGCGCATGCGCAAGTGGCGCGCGCAGGAACGCGACCGCCAGACCGGTTCCCGGATCAATGTCATCCGTATAGCGTCCCTTGCCGGTAATCAGGCGTGAATCCTCAAGACGGGGAACCGCCTGCCCAACACCAAACTTCATGTCATCTCTCCTGCGCTTGCCCTGTCAGCCGCCTGCCCTGTCGGCCACGTGCCCTGTCAGCTTTCATCGAACCGCTGTACGGCATCCCGGATGCGAGTTGCTGTCGTCACCCAGCATAGTCCTGCGAAGACCCATGCCAGTGACGAGAATAGCTGGGGCATCGCCGCCACGATCACCAGAAAAATGATGGTCTCGCCGCCCTCGGTCAAGCCGCCAAGATAGAAGAAGCCCTTTTTTCCGCGTATCTCGGTCGAAATGCCGCGCTTTTGCGCAATGATGGCAAAAGCCAGAAAACTCGACCCGGTGCCGATGAAGCTGAAAATGAGGAAGGATGCGGCAAGCGCATGTTCCGGATCAGCGACGGCAAGGCCGAACGGAATCGAACTGTAGAAGATGAAATCAAGTGTGATGTCCAGATAGGCCCCGAGATCGCTTGTCCGGCTGGCGCGCGCGACAGCGCCGTCAAGACCGTCGCACAACCGGTTCCCCAGGATCAGCAGCACCGCCACGACAGACGCGTTCAGCGCCACCGCCACCGCGGCGGCGATGCCAAGCACAAAGCCTAACCAGGTGACAGCATTCGCCGAAATGCCGGCTCGCGCCAGACCACGGCCAACCGGATCGAGGCACCGGTCGATCAATGGCCTCAGCGCGGCATCGAACATGACGGCTAGCTTCGCCTCACGGCAAGAACCGTTTCCCCGGCAAGAACAGTCTGTCCCGGGGAAACCCGAATCTCCGCCTCGGGCGGAAGGAACAGGTCAGTGATTCCGCCGATGCGGGCCATCCCAAGCGGGGCACCAGCCGGCAGATATTTGCCGGGACCATGGCGGCACACAAGCTGCCGTGCGGTGCCTGAGCCGATCTGCACCATGAGCGCGACCGCACCGTCATCGGATTCGATTGTGATTTCACGGCGTTCATTGTCGCGCCGTGCCAGCACCGGATCATCGCCTGACCGGAACAGACCCGGAATAAGGAAATTATCCACGATGCGGCCGCCCATCGGGCTGCGCTGAAGCTGGGCATCGGCAAGACCGGTGCGGATCGTCACGCGATGTCCCGCGGCGATCCCGGTGCCCGCCGGCGGTTCTGCGCTATCGCGGATGATATCAAGCACCGTTCCGTCGGCTGGCGACAGCACGGCCAGCGGATCATCCGGTATCCGACGCGCCGGCAGCCGGAGGATATAGCGAAGCCAGATCATCAGACCGAGCGCGAAGCTGCCAAGCGGCAAGGCGACAAATGTGAGGAAAATGGTGACAGCCCCGGCCAGGGCGAGAACCGGCCATCCTTCAGGTGCGATCCATCCTTGCTGTGATTCAGCCTGGTCCCACGAATTATGTTGCTGCCCGTCTGTCATTTGTCCGGCCTGTCTGCCACCTAGTTCGGGATCGCGAAAATCTGGTTTGGATAGATCAGGTCGGGATCATCGATCGCGGCCGCGTTGCGGCGCACGATATCGACATATTTGACCCCCTCGCCATAGGTCCGGTAGGCGATACGCCACAAGGCGTCGCCCTGCTGCACGACGACCATCCGGCTGCCATCCAGCCCCTGCGACAGATCCCGCGTCGCGACCGGAAGATCATAGGTGGCCACCCTGTTCCCCTCGGCGTCATCCAGCGCAAACCGCATGACCCGCTGCGCCCGATCAAGGTCGACACGTCCGGCCACCTGCCAGTCGCCCTGTGGGCCGATAACGGCCTTGCCGAATAATGCATTGTCCGATGTCACGACAACGGATGTCCCGCCACGCGACACGCCGGACACGATGAGTTCGCCTCCCGCTTTCCAGGAAAGTGACCGCGGCGCGATGGCTGGTCCGGCACTCACGGCCGGCGCGGCATCTGAAGGCGCGCTTGCGGTCTCCGCGCCTTGTACTTGGGCAACATCACCATCGCTGACAACAACCTGGCTTGCCGTCACCTTGTCATCATCAGGCGACTGCAGCAGCTGCGGAATATCCTTCTCGGTCTGCGGAAGCAGCGCGACAAGCGGCTGCTCGTCGCTCTTCTCGCCGACCCTGATGGCCAGCGTCACCTCGGCAAGCGCTGATGTGCCGTCATCGCTCTCCGCGCCGACCGACACAAGATGTTCGCCGGGGCCAAGGGCCTTGTCAGGCACCACGACCCATTCGCCGGACGGGTCGGCGGTGGTGGTGCCGAGAATTATCTCGCCCTCGAACACCGTGATCCTGGAATGCGGCGAGGCCTTTCCTGCGAACACAGCGTTGCCATCCGGGCGCACCTGCGCCAGATCGATCTCCACCGATGACGGCTGAGGCGCACCAGCGCCTGTCCTGGAACCGTCAGCTTCAGGTTGCGAAACAGCCTCACCGCCGTGACCGCCAGCGCCGTCGGAACGCCGCGTCGCGGATGTGTCGTCAGCCTCTTCGGATTTTGCCGTCACAACGGCCTGCTGACCGGTTTCGGCCTGCGGGGCGACGGTTTGCTGCTCGCCATCATCAAGAAGCACGACCGCAAGCGCAATAACCGCAATAGCGGCACCTGCGCCAACGAGGATGTAGGTCAATAAACGCACGAAAACCTACCTTTTCACTGGCGTAAATTCCTTGTGAGCGTAATGCTATAAACACCTCGATACAATCACGGGATTGAACCTGGACATGAAAAAAATCTGTGTGTTTGCCGGTGCCGCCCCCGGCACCGACCCGGCATATGGCGAAGCTGCCTATGAGCTCGGCAGGACGATAGCGGGGCTCGGCATGGGGCTGGTTTATGGAGGCGGGCGCAGCGGGTTGATGGGCCGGGTGGCTGACGGCGCCGTCGAGGCCGGCGGTCACGTGACTGGCATCATTCCGAAATTCCTGGACAAGATCGAGATCGGCCATGAAGGGGTCACCAAGCTTCATGTGATCGACACCATGCACCAGCGCAAGGAAATGATGTATGCGCAAAGCGACGCCTTTGTCGTTCTGCCGGGCGGGCTTGGCACGCTTGACGAGACCATGGAGATCACAACCTGGCGCCAGCTCGATCTCCACAAGAAGCCTGTGATCATTCTCAATATCAACAGCTATTGGGACCATCTTCTGTCGATGCTGGACAAGGTGATCAGCGAAGGCTTCATGCATCACGACCACCTCGACCATTTCGAGACGGTGAAGGCCGTGCCCGATCTGGTCCGGCACCTCAAATCACTTGGTCGTGACTAGGGTTTGACGCCCCGAAAATCGTGCTGCCGACGCGGCGCATTTGCCTTGCGAAACCCGGGCATCAACAGTACAAGACCATGACGCCGCGCAGGGGGAGCGCCGGTGCCATTTCGGCAACCCCTCCCGCAGTGATAGAGCCCCGGCCCCGGCCTGATGCCGGACAGAGTTCGCAGGCCATTTCCATGCGCCTGACCTGATGCGCCGGTCGGGCGCGGCAGGACCCGCGTTACGCCATGACGGAAGGATTGATGGATGTCCCGGATTAAAGTGAAAACCCCTGTTGTCGAGATCGACGGCGACGAGATGACCCGTATCATCTGGCAGAAGATCAAGGACAAGCTGATCTTCCCCTATCTCGACATTGACCTGAAATATTACGACCTCGGGATCGAGAAGCGCGACGAGACAAACGACCAGATCACGGTCGACAGCGCCAATGCCATCAAGGAATATGGCGTCGGCGTGAAATGCGCCACCATCACCCCGGACGAGGCAAGGGTCGAGGAATTCGGCCTGAAGGAAATGTACCGCTCGCCGAACGGCACCATCCGCAACATCCTTGGCGGAACCGTCTTCCGCCAGCCGATCATCTGCGAGAACTTGCCGCGTCTTGTCCCCGGCTGGACCCGTCCCATCGTGATCGGCCGCCATGCGTTCGGCGACCAGTACCGCGCCACAGACTTTGTCGTCGAAGGCGCTGGAAAGCTGACCATGACCTTCACCCCGGCGGATGGCAGCACGCCAGTGACCCGCGAGGTCTTCGACTTCCCGGACGGCGGCGTGGCGATGTCGATGTACAATCTCGACGAATCCATCCGCGGCTTCGCCAGGGCCTGCATGAAGTACGGGCTTGATCTTGGCTGGCCGGTCTATCTGTCGACGAAGAACACCATCATGAAGGCCTATGACGGCCGCTTCAAGGATCTGTTCGAGGAGGTGTTCGAAACCGAATTCGAGGACAAGTTCCGCGATGCCGGCATCACCTATGAGCACCGGCTGATCGACGATATGGTCGCCTGCGCCCTGAAATGGGACGGCGGCTTCGTCTGGGCCTGCAAGAACTATGATGGCGATGTCCAGTCCGACACTGTGGCCCAGGGATTTGGCTCGCTCGGCCTGATGACCTCCGTGCTGATGACGCCGGACGGCAAGACGGTGGAGGCGGAGGCCGCCCATGGCACCGTTACCCGTCACTACCGGCAGCACCAGCAGGGCAAGGACACCTCGACCAACCCGATTGCGTCGATCTTTGCCTGGACACGGGGCCTCGGCTATCGTGCGAAATTCGATGACACGCCGGATGTCGCCGCATTCGCGGCAACACTGGAGCGGGTGTGCATCGAGACTGTCGAGAGCGGCCAGATGACCAAGGATCTGGCCCTGCTGATCGGCAAGGACCAGCCCTTCCTGACAACAGACAGGTTCCTCGACGCGCTGGACAGCAACCTGAAGGCCGCGATGAACGTCTGACGTACAGTCACCCGGACAGTGGGTGTCGGCTGTGGCTAGAGCGCGGCCGACACCGCCTCGATCGCCGCCTGTGCGGCATCCGCGTTCGGGCCGCCAGCCTGCGCCATGTCAGGCCGCCCGCCGCCGCCGCCGCCGCCAAGCGCGGCTGATCCAAGCTTCACCAGATCCACGGCATTGCGGCTGTCCGCCAGATCCGCCGTGACGGCGACAACAATCGATGCCTTGCCATTGTCCGTCGCCACCAGGCAGATGACGGCGTTGGACTGGTTGGCCTTGATCTCGTCGGCCATCGATTTCAACTCGCGCGCCGGCGTATCCTCGAGCACCCGCCCGACGAAATTCACCCCGTTGATCACGCTCGGCGCTTCGCCGCCGCTGCCGCCGGCCGCAAGCTTGCGGCGCAGGGCAGAGATATCGCGCTCGGCCTTGCGGTTGTCCTCGACAAGCCTTGCGACACGCTCGGCAAGCTGCTCGGGCGAGACCTTCAGCATGTCAGCTGCCTCGGTCAGCGCGCGCTCGCGCCCGTCGATCCACTCGAGGGCCCCGGCTTCGGTCACCGCCTCGATCCGGCGAACACCGCCGGCAACAGCCGATTCCGAGACAATGCGAAGAAGGCTGATGTCGCCGGTGCGCCCGACATGGGTGCCGCCACACAGCTCCACCGACCAGGCGCCGCGTCCGTCTTCCTCGGCAGCGCCGCCCATCTGGACAACGCGGACTTCCTCGCCATATTTCTCGCCGAACAGCGCCAGTGCCCCCAGCTCGATCGCGGCATCCGGCGTCATGATGCGGGTCGACACGTCGCTGTTCATGCGGATGCGGTCATTGACGATGGCCTGCACCCGGACAAGTTCGTCAGCTGTGACCCCGCGCGGATGCGAGAAATCGAACCTGAGCCTGTCGGGGGCAACGAGCGAGCCCTTCTGCGCGACATGGTCCCCAAGGACATGGCGAAGCGCCTCGTGAAGCAGATGCGTCGCCGAATGGTTGGCGCGCAGCCTGCGGCGGCGGTCATGGTCGATTTCCATGCGAAGACTGGTCCCGACACCGATCTCGCCGTCAGTGACGTCGGCGCGGTGGACAAACATGCCGGCTGGCGTCTTGAAGGTGTCGGTAACGGTGGCGCTGCCGCCGTCCCAGCTGATCACGCCCCTATCGCCCTGCTGGCCGCCCGACTCCGCATAGAATGGGGTCTGGTTGGTCACGACGGCCACGCTGCCGCCGGCCTTGTCGGTCTCGGCGCCGTCGATGACAAGCGCGGTCACCTGCCCCTCGGCGCTTTCCGAGGTGTAGCCAAGGAATTCGGTGCTGCCAAGCCGCTCGCCAAGGTCGAGCCAGATGGTCTCGGTGGCGGCATCGCCGGACCCGCTCCAGGCGCGGCGCGCGGCGGCTTTCTGCTCGGCCATGGCGGCGTCAAACCCGTCGGTATCGACCTGCCAGCCATATCCCCGCATGAAATCCTGTGTCAGGTCGAGCGGAAAGCCATAGGTGTCATAGAGCTTGAACGCTGTCGCGCCGGCAAGGGTTCCGCCGCTGTCCTTGCCTTCGATTTCCTCGTTCAGCAGACGCAGGCCACGCCCAAGCGTCTCCTTGAAGCGGGTCTCCTCGAGCTTCAATGTCTCGGTGATCAGGGGCTGGGCGCGGCCAAGCTCCGGGTATTGCGCCCCCATCTCGGAGACAAGGGCGGGAACCAGCCGGTACATCACCGGATCCTGGCAGCCAAGCTGGTGAAGATGGCGCATCGCGCGGCGCATGATCCGGCGCAGCACATAGCCGCGCCCCTCGTTTGACGGCAACACCCCGTCGGCAATCAGGAAGGAGGTGGCGCGGAGGTGATCGGCAACCACGCGGTGCGAGACGTTCTTCTCGCCATCAGGATCGGTGTTCGACGCGTCGGCCGAGGCCTCGACAAGAGCGCGCATCATGTCGATGTCATAATTGTCGTGCTTGCCCTGCATGACGGCGGCGATGCGCTCAAGCCCCATGCCGGTATCAATCGACGGGCTTGGCAGATTTATGCGCTCATCCGGCAGCTGCTCGAACTGCATGAAGACAAGGTTCCAGATCTCGATGAAGCGGTCGCCATCCTCGTCGGGCGAGCCTGGAGGTCCGCCAGGGATATGCTCTCCATGATCGAAGAAGATCTCGGAACAGGGGCCGCAGGGGCCGGTATCACCCATGGCCCAGAAATTGTCGGAGGTGGCGATACGGATGATCCGGTCATCCGACAGACCGCCAATTTTCTTCCAATGGTCCGCCGCCTCGTCATCCTCGTGATAGACAGTGACAAGAAGCTTGTCCTTCGGCAGGCCGAATTCCCTTGTCACGAGGTTCCATGCGAGCTCGATGGCCTGTTCCTTGAAATAGTCGCCAAACGAGAAATTGCCGAGCATCTCAAAAAAGGTGTGATGGCGCGCGGTATAGCCGACATTCTCGAGATCATTGTGCTTGCCGCCGGCGCGGACGCATTTCTGCGATGTCACCGCCCGGTTGTAGCCGCGTGTCTCCAGCCCGGTGAACAGATTCTTGAACTGCACCATGCCGGCATTGGTGAACATCAGCGTCGGATCGTTCTGCGGCACCAGCGGACTGGAATCGACAATCTCGTGACCATGCTGTCCGAAATAGTCGAGAAAGGCGGTTCTGATGTCGTTGACGCTGCTCATCACTCTTGTCCTGTGATCCTGCCGATCGGAGAGGCTTTTGCCGGAAGATGACGCCGATCCCCCAAAAGACCGGCGCGGGGTCACGTTTTACGCGGCACGCTGGTCGGATGTCCAGCCAAACATGTCGTATCTAGGGCACGCACCGGGAAACGGCCGCCCGCAGGCCAAAGAAAAGACCCCGCCAGCCATGATGACGGGGTCCTGTCACGTTCTGACAGCGAACCTGCGCGGCGCAAACCTGGACAGCGCAGGTCTCGGCGATCAGCCCTGTTCGGGTGCCATTGGCTCGTCAGGCGAATCCGGCGAATCCGGCACCGCGGCCTCGGGCGACTCGGCAATCGACTGGTCAAGCATCTGGTCACCGACCAGTCCTGCATTCTGCCGGATGGCAGCCTCGATCTCGTCGGCAAGCGCCTTGTTCTCGCGAAGGAAATTCTTGGCGTTCTCGCGCCCCTGTCCGATGCGCTGGCCATTATAGGAGATCCAGGCTCCCGACTTCTCGACAATGCCTGCCGCGACACCAAGGTCGAGAAGCTCGCCCATCTTCGAGATCCCCTCGCCATACATGATGTCGAACTCGATCGTGCGGAACGGCGCCGCCACCTTGTTCTTCACCACCTTCACGCGGGTCTGGTTGCCAATCACCTCGTCACGGTCCTTGATCGCGCCGATGCGGCGGATATCAAGCCTGACCGAGGCATAGAACTTCAGCGCGTTACCGCCTGTGGTGGTTTCGGGATTGCCGAACATCACGCCGATCTTCAGACGGATCTGGTTGATGAAGATCACCAGACAGTTGCTGCGTGCAATCGACGATGTCAGCTTGCGAAGCGCCTGGCTCATCAGGCGGGCCTGAAGACCGACATGGGTGTCGCCCATCTCGCCCTCGAGTTCGGCGCGCGGCACCAGCGCCGCAACCGAATCAACAACCAGCACATCAATGGCCCCGGACCGCACAAGCGTGTCGGCGATCTCGAGCGCCTGCTCACCAGCGTCCGGCTGCGAGATCAGCAGCTCGTCGATATCCACGCCAAGCTTGCGGGCATAGACCGGGTCAAGCGCATGTTCCGCATCGACAAAGGCGCAGTTGCCGCCCTCCTTCTGGGCCTCGGCGACGGCGTGAAGCGCCAGCGTTGTCTTTCCCGAGGATTCCGGGCCGTAAATCTCGATGATCCGGCCTTTCGGGAAACCGCCGATGCCAAGACCGATGTCAAGGCCAAGCGATCCGGTCGAGATCGCCTGGACATCCACAGCCGATTCCCGCTGGCCGAGCTTCATCACCGAGCCCTTGCCGAACGCCTTCTCGATCTGGCCGATGGCCGCCTCAAGCGCCTTTGACTTGTCTTCATTCTTCATTTGCAGATCCACCACGACTCCAGCCATGTCAGTCCTCCTTCTTGCACAGCCTCCAGACCCTGTCCATGTGGAAATACCAGCTTCAACTTCCGGGACTGTCAGCGCCGCCGCCGCACGGCGAGGTTTGTTGAACTGCCGACATCATGTACCTGATTTGTTCTTTTTACAAGAAGATTTTCCTGTTTTGTTCTCTTTTGATCCGGGGAAGAGGTGAACAAAGCAAAAACAGCCCACCATCATATGGCGGGCTGTCAGGAGGGCGTCTGTGTTCGTACAACCTGTTGCCTGAGGGATATCGTGCCATCGGCCATTGTCGGGCAGACGTGCGAATGGTCAGTCGTCGCGGTGGATACGCTCCATGCGCTCATGCCGTTCCTGGGCGTGCAGGCTGAGCGACGCGATAGGACGCGCCTCCAGCCGTCGCAGATTGATCGGCTCGTCAGTCTCCACACAATATCCGTAGCTGCCGTCATCAATGCGGCGAAGCGCGGCCTCGATCTTCTGCAGCAGCTTTCGTTCACGGTCGCGGGTACGGAGATCGATGGCAGCATTGCTTTCGATCTGCGCGCGGTCCATCTGGTCCGGCCGGTGGAGATTCTCCTGCGACAGATCAGTGATTGTCTCGCTAGCCTCGTTCAACAGCTCGGAACGCCAGGTTTCCAGCTTCAGCCTGAAATAGGCAAGCTGCATCGGGTTCATGAATTCTTCGTCCTCACTCGGACGATACCCTTCCGGCAGAAGAATGGGCTCAGCTGTCGTTTTGGCCTTGGCTGTGTCGGCCTTGGCACTGGCTTTTTTCGATTTGGCGGCACCGGAAGCCGGTTTTTTGGTCTTTTCGGCCATATGACGTCCCATTTCAAAGACTGGTTCACCATCAGGGTTCAGCCTGTCTGACACACTTGACTCGACAACCAAAATTTGAGCCTCAGCGCGGCTTTCAAGCTATTGCCCCTGCGCGAAGGCAAGGAGTTACACAAAAACGAGAAGAGCTTCAAGAGCTGTTTTGTCATGCATTTTCTTAAAAAAAGGCTTTTAACGGTTGATTATTGTTACTAAAAAGTTAATCACGCATATGTGAATTGAGGGTTCGTGAGCGGTAGATTACCGTTCGTTTAATGTCTAATTCGGGCTCGGCACCGGCGAGACTCTCGCGCGGCGGCCACCATCTGGATGGGCTGACCAAAGATACGAACGCAAGAAGTGGGAACATAGGCCATGCATATTTTGATCGTAGAAGATGATCCGGTTGTAGCAGACGTTCTGGGCATGACTCTCGAAGAAGCGGGGCATTTTCAGTCAACTGCGCATAATATCGAAACGGCACTTGCCGAGCTTAAGCTGAATGCCATCGATGCGGTGTTGCTTGATCTCAATCTTCCTGACGGTGACGGCACGCGCCTTGCCAGGCTGATTCGCAAGAACCACATGCCCGTCCCGATCCTCGTCGTGTCCGGCAATGCCAGCACTGATGACAAGATCGCGGCATTGGGGGCTGGCGCCGACGGCTATCTTACAAAGCCGTTTGACAGGTTCGAACTTCTGGCCAATCTCGACGCGATCATCCGTCGCACGCACGGCCACAGCTCGGCCACTGTCTCGGTTGGCAATCTCGAAGTCGACCTGAACCGCCATCTGGCGCTTGTGAATGGCGAACAGCTGCCGTTGACAGGCAAGGAATTCCGCATCGTCGAATTCCTCGCGCTTCGCAAGGGCTCGGTCCTCAGCAAGACGGCCTTTCTCAGCCATCTCTATGGCGGCATGGACGAGCCAGAGCCGAAGATCATCGACGTCTTCGTCTGCAAGCTCCGCCGCAAGCTGGAGGTTGCAGGCGCCCGCGGTGTCAGCATCGACACGGTGTGGGGCCAGGGCTATATCCTCCGCGAGACAGAGGCGGTCGGCCAGACACCGGCGGACCTTCCAACCTCGATGGAGGATCTCGACATCGAGCAGCCGGTCGCCAAACCTGTTGCCAAGCGGCGCTCGCGCTCAGCTTCACAGCAGCTTTCGGCAGGCTAGACGGCTATTGCGCCAGATCCAAAATCCGCGAAACAGGGGGCTTTGCGCCCCCTTTTTTGCGCCCCCCCCCTTTTGCGCCCCCTTTTGCGTACTAACAGGCATTGCGGCAACGGATAGATGCTTTACTTCACCCTAGGCGACTTCGTGACGCACCCGGACCGTCCGGAATGGGGTATTGGCCAGGTGCAGTCAATTGTCGGCACCAATGTGACGGTGAATTTCCCGAATGCTGGCAAGCAGATGATCAACTGTGCCATAATCGAACTTGTCAGGACCGACCTTCCTGAAGACCGGACGCAGACATAACATCCTGTTTGCGTCACGCGATGACGTATCTGGCGATGTCATGGGCGGGTCTTGCAAGGATAGTGTGCACCACAGGAAATGCGCCAGAGCCAAGGCGCGGGTCGCATGACGAACCAGGGGGGTGTCAGGTGGACGAAGCAGGTATTCCCGCCGCACGGCGGCAGGGCCAGAAATCCAGCCGGGGCAAGGGCAACTACAAGCCCAAGGGCCGCGTTGCCGATCCGCAGGCGCGGGCCGAAATCATCGCCCTCCTTGGAGAAGAGCCGCCGCGCCGTGACCTGCTGATCGAGGCGCTTCATCAGATTCAGGACCATTACCGTCACCTGTCGGCGCGTCATCTGGCGGCGCTGGCCGACTGGATGGGCCTTCCCATGGCCGAAGTCTGGGAGGTTGCAAGCTTCTACGACCATTTCGATCTGGTGCGCGAGGGCGAGGACGCCCCCGCCCCCTGCACCGTGCGGGTCTGCACCTCGCTGTCCTGCATGATGGCGGGCGGCGAGACGCTTCTCGCCGAGCTTCAGGCTTTCAATTCAGACAAGGTGCGCTTCGTCGGCGCGCCCTGCATCGGTGCCTGCGACAAGGCGCCGGCGGCGGCTGTCGGTCACCAGCTTGTCGCCAATGCCGATCTGCAGACCCTGGCGGCCGTGACCGAAGACGGGCATGTGGACATTCCGGCAGCCGCCCGCCTGTTCGACGATTACTGCGCCGATGGCGGGTACAAAACGCTGCGGCGGCTTCTGGCCGGCGAGATGGGCGCCCAGGACGCGCTGAGCCTGCTCGAGGCCGCCGCGCTTCGCGGGCTTGGCGGCGCCGGCTTCCCGACCGGCCGCAAATGGCGGATTGTCAGTGGCCAGCCAGGACCGCGGCTGATGGCGGTGAATGGCGATGAGGGAGAGCCCGGCACCTTCAAGGACAGGCTTTATCTCGGCACTGACCCGCACCGTATGGTTGAAGGCATTCTGATTGCCGCGCATGTTGTCGGGATCGAGACCTGTTACATCTATATGCGCGATGAATATCCCGAGATCATCGCGCTTCTGCGGCAGGAGCTTGGCAAGGTGCGCGCCGCCGGACTGGCCGACCATGTCAGGCTTGAACTTCGGCGCGGGGCCGGCGCCTATATCTGCGGCGAAGAATCAGCGATGATCGAATCCATCGAGGGCAAGCGGGGACTGCCGCGTCATCGCCCGCCCTACGTCGCCGAGGTCGGTATTTTCGGCCGGCCGACACTGGTGAACAATGTCGAGACGCTGCACTGGATCCGCGACATACTGGAACAGGGTCCGGACTGGTTCAATGATCAGGGGCAGGACGGCCACCCCGGGCCAAGAAGCTACTCCGTGTCCGGCCGGGTAAAAAATCCGGGCGTGGTGATCGCGCCGGCAGGTTCGACGGTCACGGATCTGATCGAGCGCTGCGGCGGCATGGCCGACGGACACAGCTTCAAGGGCTATCTTCCCGGCGGTGCCTCCGGTGGCATCCTGCCGGCGAGCAAAGGCGACATCCCTCTCGATTTTGGCGGAAAACTTGCCGAGGAAGGCTGTTTCGTCGGCTCCCACGCTGTCGTCGTGCTGTCGGATCAGGACAATATGTGGGATGCCGCCACCAATCTGATGAAATTCTTCGCGCATGAAAGCTGCGGGCAGTGCACGCCCTGCCGCAACGGCACCGAAAAGGCGGTGGCGATGATGACGGCGGCGCGCCCCGACACGGATCTGCTTGGCGAATTGTCGGTGACAATGGCCGATGCCATCATCTGCGGCCTTGGCCAGGCGGCCTCGAACCCGCTTGTCAGCGTGATGAAACATTTTCCTGAGGATATCGGCCCGGGCGCACGCGGCGGAGACAGCACATGAGCGGCACTGACGACAAGACCGGCATCCCGGTCACCTTCACCCTCGACGGTCGCAGCATCGAAGCTGCCCCCGGCGAGACCATCTGGCAGGCTGCTGCCCGCCACGGCACCGACATTCCGCATCTGTGCTACAAGGACAGCGCCGGCTACCGCGCCGACGGCAACTGCCGCGCCTGCATGGTCGAGATTGAGGGCGAACGCGTTCTCGCGGCAAGCTGCATCCGCACGCCGACCGATGGCATGGTGGTGAACAGCGACAACCATCGCGCGAAAACCGCCAGAAAGATGGTGATGGAGCTTCTGGTGGCTGACCAGCCGCCGCGCGACCGGTCGCATGACCCCGACTCCGAGCTCTGGCGCTATGCCGAGACACAGGATGTGGACAGCGCACGCTTTCCGGCAAAGGCGTCACCGGAGGCCGACAGCAGCCATCCGGCGATCGCTGTCAACATGGATGCCTGCATCCAGTGCAATCTGTGTGTCCGCGCCTGTCGCGAGGTCCAGGTGAATGACGTCATTGGCCTTGCCGGACGCGGTGCCGACGCCCATATCGTCTTCGATTTCGGCGATGATATGGGGGCGTCGACCTGCGTCGGCTGCGGCGAATGCGTCCAGGCCTGCCCGACCGGCGCGCTGATGCCGAAGACACTGCTTGATGACAGCCAGGCGCTGGCCATCACGCCTGACAGCCAGGTTGACTCCGTCTGTCCCTATTGCGGCGTCGGCTGCCAGCTGACCTTCTCGGTGAAGGACGAGAAGATCGTCGCCGTTTCCGGCCGCCAGGGTCCGGCCAACCAGGGTCGCCTCTGCGTGAAAGGCCGCTACGGGTTTGATTACATTGCCAATCCCGAGCGCCTGACGCAGCCGCTTATCCGCCGCGAGGATGTGCCGAAATCAGCCTCCATGCCCTTTGATCCGGCCAATCCCCTGACCCATTTCCGCGAGGCAAGCTGGGAAGAAGCCCTCGATCTTGCCGCCGGCCGTCTTGCGGCGGTGCGCGAGGCGCATGGCCCGGCTGCCATGGCGGGATTCGGGTCGGCCAAAGGCACGAATGAAGAGGCCTATCTCGTCCAGAAGCTGGTGCGCACCGGCTTTGGCACGAACAATGTCGATCATTGCACGCGGCTGTGCCACGCCTCCTCCGTCGCGGCGCTGCTGGAAAATATCGGATCCGGCGCGGTCACCGCCTCCTTTGCCGAATGCCGCAACGCCGAAGCAATTATCGTCATCGGCGCCAATCCGACCGTGAACCACCCGGTCGCCGCCACCTTCATCAAGAACGCGGCGCAGCGCGGCGCGCGCCTCTATGTGCTTGACCCGCGCGGCCAACATCTTGACCGCTATGCCACTGATTCCCTTCGGTTTACGCCTGGAAGCGATGTCGCCATGCTGAACGCGATGATCCATGTGATCATCGAAGAAAAGCTGTATGACGCCGACTATGTCGCCGCGCATACCGAAGGGTTCGAGGACCTGAAAGCCCGCACAGCGCACACGACGCCCGAGGCGATGGCGCCGATCTGCGGCATCGATGCCGCGCGGCTTCGCGAGGTTGCCCGCGGCTACGCCACCGCCGGCAGCGCAATGATCTTCTGGGGCATGGGGATCTCGCAGCATACGCATGGCACCGACAATTCACGCTGCCTGATCTCGCTGGCGCTTCTGACAGGCAATGTCGGGCGGGCCGGCACCGGCCTGCACCCGCTGCGCGGCCAGAACAATGTCCAGGGCGCGTCCGATGCCGGGCTGATCCCGATGTTCTTCCCCGATTACAAGCCGGTCACCGATGCCGAAACCCGCGCGAAATACGAGGAATTCTGGGGATCCCCGCTTGATCCGGATCGCGGGCTGACGATTGTCGAGATCACCGAGGCGGCCTATGACGGCGACATCAGGGCGATGTACATCATGGGCGAGAACCCGGCGATGTCCGACCCGGACCAGCAGCATGCCCGCGCGGCGCTTGCCAATCTCGATATTCTGGTGGTGCAGGACATCTTCATGACCGAAACCGCCGCCTTCGCCGATGTCATTCTGCCGGCCTCCGCCTTTCCGGAAAAGGACGGCACCGTCACCAACACCGACCGCCGGGTGCAGATGGGCCGCGCCGCCGTGCCGATGCCGGGCGAGGCGCGCCAGGACTGGTGGATCATCCAGGAGCTTGCCAACCGCATGGGGCTGGACTGGTCCTACAGCCACCCGCGCGACGTCTTCGCCGAGATGCGCATGGTAATGCCGTCGCTCACCGGCATCAGCTGGCAGCGGCTGGATGAAGAGGATGCCGTCACCTATCCCTGCGCCGACGAGAGCAGTCCCGGCCGCGAGGTGATTTTCGGCGACGGCTTCCCGACGCCGAGCGGCCGCGGGCGGATGACCCCGGCCGAGGTTCTGCCGCCTGACGAGACGCCTGACGCCGAATTTCCGATCGTGCTGACCACAGGCCGCCTTCTGGAGCACTGGCACACCGGGTCAATGACCCGCCGCAGCACCGTTCTTGACGCCATCGAGCCGGAGCCGGAAGTGCATATGGCCCCGGAGACGCTTCAGGGGCTTCAGGTCGAGCCCGGCGCGCTGGTCCGTGTTGTCACCCGCCGCGGCGAGATCGAGCTGGCGGCGCGGGTCGATCCGAAGCTGCCGAGCGGGCTGATCTTCGTTCCCTTCTGCTTCTATGAGGCGCCGGCGAACTATCTGACCAACCCGGCGCTCGACCCCTATGGCAAGATCCCGGAACTGAAATTCTCCGCCGCGCGGATCGAGGTGGCGACCGAGGCCGCCGAATAGGCTCCGGCCGGGTCACCGCGGCAGTGCTGCACGATGTCACATCCGGGTGACAGCGGTTCCCTTTTGCACCCCGGTGGCGTAGCTTGCGGATGAAGGGTGCCAACACACGACCATGACTTTCACCGGGGATTACACCGCCCATTTTCGGGCGCAGCTGAACCGTCTGAAGACCGAGAACCGCTACCGGCATTTTGTCGAGCTCGAGCGGGTCGTCGGGCGGCATCCCGTGGCGCTGCGCCATCATGACAGTGGCACGCAGGAGGTCACTGTCTGGTGCTCCAACGACTATCTTGGCATGGGCCATCATCCCGACGTGATCGCGGCGATGCGCGCGGCGGCCGCCGAGGGCGGCACCGGCGCCGGCGGCACCCGCAACATCTCCGGCACCAGCCATGCGCTTGTCGCGCTCGAGGACGAGCTGGCGGCCCTCCACAGGAAGGACCGCGCCCTGACCTTCACAAGCGGCTATGTCGCCAACGAGGCCAGCCTTTCGGCCCTTGTGGCGCAGCTTCCGGACGTGCTGATCCTGTCCGACGAGATGAACCATGCCTCGATCATCTCCGGCATCAAGCTGTCGCGCGCCGAAAAGGCGATCTTCCGGCACAATGA
>JBMHCH010000010.1:0-76662 GCA_049890015.1 Puniceispirillaceae bacterium (SeqCode) | reverse complement strand
ATTCCGGCCGCCGTTACTATGGAGGGTGCGAATACGCCGATGTCGTCGAGACGCTGGCGATCGACCGCGCCAAGAAGCTGTTTGGCGCCGCATTCGTCAATGTGCAGCCGCATTCCGGCGCGCAGGCCAATCAGGCTGTGTTCCTGTCGCTTCTGAAGCCGGGCGACACCATTCTTGGCATGTCGCTTGCGGCTGGCGGTCACCTGACCCACGGCGCGGCCCCGAACCTGTCGGGCAAATGGTTCAATGCCGAGCAGTATGGTGTCGACGAAACCACCCACCTGATCGATTTCGACGCGCTTCGCGAACAGGCCAAGGCGTGCGAGCCGAAGATCATCCTGGCTGGTGGATCGGCCTATCCGCGGACACTTGATTTCGCCAAGTTCCGGGAGATCGCCGACGAGGTCGGCGCCTATCTCATGGTCGACATGGCGCACATCTCGGGCCTGGTCGCTGCCGGTGTGCACCCGAACCCGGTGCCGCATGCGCATGTCGTCACCTCGACAACGCACAAGACGCTTCGTGCTGGCCGTGGCGGTATCATCCTGTCGAATGACGAGGCGCTCGGAAAGAAGATCAATTCGGCTGTGTTCCCCGGCCTGCAGGGCGGGCCGCTGATGCATGCCATCGCTGGCAAGGCTGCCGGGTTCGGAGAGGCGCTTCGCCCTGAATTCCGCGGCTATATCGAACAGGTGGTGACCAACGCGCAGGTTCTTGCCGAAACGCTTGTCGGGCGGGGACTGGATATCGTTTCCGGCGGAACCGACACCCACGTCGTGCTTGTCGATCTCCGGCCGAAGGGCCTGACCGGCAACATCACCGAGGTGTCGCTGGAACATGCCGGTGTGACCTGCAACAAGAACGGTGTGCCGTTCGACCCGCAGCCGCCAATGGTGACATCGGGTGTGCGCCTTGGATCGCCGGCTGGCACCACGCGTGGATTCGGCAGCGCCGAGTTTGCGAAGATCGGCAACCTGATCGGTGACGTTCTTGACGGTCTTGCGGAAAATCCGGACGACAACAGCGCTGTCGAGGCGCGTGTCCGGGCCGAGGTTCGCGATCTCTGTCGGGCTTTTCCAATCTACTAATAGTGTGTACACTCCGCCCCGCATCAACATCTTGCGTGGCTGGTAGATATGCTTTGTCCGTTCTGTGGCAGTGAAGACACCCAGGTAAAGGATTCTCGTCCTGCAGAAGACGGCGCCGCGATCAGGCGACGCCGTCTTTGTGGTGCCTGCGGCGCGCGGTTCACCACCTTTGAGCGGGTCCAGCTTCGTGAAATCACAATCGTCAAACGCAGCGGACGAAAGTCCGTCTTTGACCGCGAGAAGCTTGAGAGATCGTTCGAGATCGCCCTTCGCAAGCGCGAGGTCGACGGCGATACTGTCGGCAAGTCGATCAGCGACATTGTCCGCCAGCTTGAAAGCTATCCTGATGGCGATGTGCCATCTGAACATGTTGGCGAGCTTGTCATGCGGGCGTTGATGGAACTCGACCAGGTAGCCTATGTCCGCTTTGCCTCGGTCTACCGCAATTTCCGCGAGGCAAAGGATTTTGAAGCCTTTGTGGAGAAGGAACTTGGGGAATGAGGTGATGCCGCCTGCCTTGCTGTCCGAGGACAGGCGGTGGATGCGCGTGGCGCTTGCCGCAGCGCGGCGCGCCGAGGGAAGGACAGCTCCAAACCCGCCGGTTGGCTGTGCGATTGTCTCGTCCAAGGGGCACCTTGTCGCCGTTGGCAATACGGCGCGCGGGGGGCGGCCCCACGCGGAGACCCAGGCGCTTGCGATGGCGGGTGCTGAAGCGTGCGGCGGCACAGCCTATGTCACGCTTGAGCCCTGCGCGCATACCGGTCAGACAGGACCCTGCGCCCTCGCGCTCGTGGAGGCGGGTATCAGCCGCGTGGTGATCGCGCTTCGGGATCCCGATGAACGCGTCAATGGGCGCGGCATCGAAATGCTTGCAGAAGCGGGCGTAAGCCTCCAGATCGGGGTCGAAGCCGAACCTGCGCGTCAGGCCATGGCTGGTTTTCTGTCGCGGGTGACTGCGGGCCGACCGCTGGTGACACTGAAGACGGCCAGTTCCCTTGATGGCATGATCGCGCTTGCAGATGGCGCAAAGCGGTGGATCACGGGCCCTGTGATGCGGCGCTATGTGCATCTGCAGCGAAGCCGTTCAGACGGCTTGCTTTCGGCAATCGGTACGGTTCTTGCTGATGATCCGGAGTTCACCTGCCGTCTTCCCGGGCTCGAGGCTGACAGTCCGCCGCGCTTCATCCTCGATGCCGGGCTTCGAACCCCTTCCGACGCGCGCCTGTTCGAGGCTGTTCCTGACGTCGGTGTCACTATTTTCTGTGGTGAGGACAGTGACCCGAAGAAAGCTGTCAGCCTGCGCAATGCCGGCGCCGATATTCAGCCTGTCGCCCTTGATGATGGCGGCCGCCTGTCGCTTCGCCAGGTCATGCGGGCGATCGCGGATGCCGGGTGTGGCAGCCTGATGGTCGAAGCAGGCGGAAAACTGGCCGCAAGCCTCTTGCAGGAAGGGCTTGTCGACCGCATCTTGTGGACAAGAAGCCGGCACCTGATCGGTGGCGACGGGATCCCGGCCATAGGCGACCTTGGTGCCGCCGGCCTGGCCGACCCGGCCGCCTTCGCGGTCATCGGTGAGGGGCGATTCGAAAATGACAGCTTCATTCTGCTGGAACGCCCTGCCGATATTGGCTAAAAGGCGTCAGGCAACCACGAGGGCACCGTCCATCCATGTTTACCGGCATCGTCACGGCGACAGGCAGCATCCTGTCGATCACCGACAAGGGTGACAGGGTCCTGCGCATCGGGGCCGACTGGGATTGCGCGACCCTGCCAATCGGCGCCTCAATTTCGCATTCGGGAATCTGCCTGACGGTGCTGTCGCATGACGCCGACAGCTATGAGGTCGCCGCGTCTGCTGAAACCATGAGGGTCACGACACTGGGCAGCTGGAAGGTGGGTGATGTCGTCAATCTCGAACGTGCGCTTCGGATGGGTGACGAACTTGGTGGTCACATCGTGTCAGGCCATGTCGATGGATTGGCAACGGTATTGACCGTCACGCCTGTAGGAGACAGTCACGAGGTCTGGCTTCGCGCTCCTGCCAGTCTTGCAAGATTCGTCGCGCCGAAAGGGTCTGTGGCGCTCGACGGCGTGTCGTTGACGGTGAATGAGGTCCGGGGAACCGATTTCAGCATCAATGTGATTGAACATACCTGGCAGGTCACGACCCTTGGCGTCTGTGCCGAGGGAAGCGTCCTGAACATGGAAATAGATATGCTGGCGCGCTATGTGGCGGGTTTTGCCGTGCGCGACGCGGCGGAGTGTCAACATAATCACCTAAAATCAACGCGACGGTAGCGTGGGCCTGTCCCCGATCGAGGAGGTGATTGCCGATGCCGCGGCTGGCAAGCTGTTCATTCTCGTGGATGACGAGGACCGCGAGAATGAAGGCGATCTCTGCGTTGTTGGTGAATGGGCGGATGCCGCGGCAATCAATTTCATGGCAAAGTACGGTCGTGGTCTGATCTGTCTTGCGCTCACCCGTGCCCGGACCGAGGCACTTGGCCTGTCGCTGATGGAGCGGCGCAACGAAAGCCGTCACCAGACGGCCTTCACCGTGTCGATCGAGGCGCGCGAGGGCGTGACCACCGGAATTTCAGCCGCTGACCGGGCGCACACTGTCCGCACCGCCATCAATCCGCAATGCACGGCAAAGGATATCACCACGCCCGGTCACATTTTTCCGCTTGTCGCCCGCGACGGCGGAACGCTGGTGCGCGCGGGCCATACAGAGGCTGTTGTCGATATCGCGCGCGCTACCGGCCAGCAAAGCCCGTCTGGAGTGATCTGTGAGATCATGAAGGATGACGGCGAAATGGCGCGGCTTCCTGATCTGATTGGCTTTGCCGCGGAGCATGATCTGAAGATCGGCTCTATCGCAGACCTGATTGCCTATCGGCGCAGCAGTGAAACACTGGTCCATCGTACGGTCGAGACTGTAATGAATGGCCGGATCGGCGGTGAATGGCGGCTCATGGTCTTCGAGAACACCATATCCGGGGTTGAGCATGTTGCGCTGATCAAGGGCGATATCTCGACCCCCGAGCCGGTGCTGGTGCGGATGCACAGTCTCGACATGATGGCAGATGTCCTCGGCGAGATTTCGGAGCGTCGCAGCGGCCAGGAGCTTGAAGAGGCGATGCGGACAATATCCGAGAACGGGCGCGGCATTGTCGTGCTTCTGCGCGAATCAAGCAATACCAGCCTGTCAGAAACTGTTAGCGCCGCGATGAGCGGTACGCCAGTCCATGACAATGCCCAAGGATTGCGGGAGTATGGCGTCGGAGCGCAGATCCTGCATGAGCTTGGGGTGCGACGCATGGTGCTGCTGTCGAACAGGCCGGCAAATGTGATCAGCCTTGATGGCTACGATCTTGAAATTGTCGACTGGCGTCGTCTGAATGGCGAGCCGGCGGCCACTTCTGAGTGATGGGGACGAGATGAGCGGACATTTCCTGATTGTCGAGGCGCGCTTTTACGAAGCGCTTGCCGATGCCCAGGTGGCTGGGGCCGTCAGGGCGCTTGAACGTGCCGGTGCCACTTATGAACGTGTCTTTGTCCCCGGGGCGCTTGAAATTCCCGCCGCCATCGCCTTCGCCCATGGTGGCGCGCAGCATTTCGACGGTTACATCGCGCTTGGCTGCGTGATCCGGGGGGAAACCACGCATTACGAGATTGTTTGCGCCGAGTCCGCGCGCGCCTTGATGGATCTGTCGATTGCCGACAACCTGGCCATCGGCAATGGCATCCTGACTGTCGAGAATGAGGATCAGGCATGGGACCGGGCCGACCAGAACCGCAAGGACAAAGGTGGCGGTGCGGCTGAGGCCGCGCTTGCCATGGTGGCCCTTCGCAAAAAGCTCGGCGCCGATGTCTGAATCAGGGAGCACAATGAAGCCGACCCCGGTGCGGCGCAGGTCTGCGGCGCGTCTGGCGGCTGTGCAGATGTCCTATCAGGGGCAGATGTCAGGCCAGTCTGTCGCGGAATTTCTGCCCGTATTCCTGCAGCATTACAGCGAGGACATCCGCAAGTCCTTCCGCGTCAAGGATATCGACAGCGGTCATCTGAACGAGCTGGCCATGGCGGTAGAGGCGCGGTGCGACGAGCTTGACGGGATTCTTGCCACATGTCTTGCCGAGGGGTGGACGCTGGAGCGGATGACGGTCATTGACCGTGCTGTTCTGCGGGCCGGCGCCTGCGAACTCGTCAGCATGCCGCATCTGCCGGCGCGCGCCGTGGTCAGCGAATATGCCGCTCTGGCGGATGTATGTGGATGCGATGTCGGCTTTATCAATGCCATTCTCGACCGCGTCGCGAGAGACGCGCGGTCTGCAGAAATGGGAAGCAAGGCTGGCGGCTAGCGCGGTTTGCGCCGCAATGTCGAGAACAGCTGTTCGGCGACACCGAAAGTGTCACCCGGTGTCGGCGTCTTTTCATCGAGATAGGCGATGGTGTTGCCGCTGCCTTCGTCGCGGATCTCGATATTGGTTACCGTATCGGCGTCATCGAGGCTGATGATGATCACCGTCCGTGTTGCGGCACGTTTGCGGCCGCCGGGAGGCTCGATCATGACTTCGCTGACGTAATAAATCTTGCCGGAGTCAAAGGCGCCTTCGAAGCTTGGCACGCCAAGAATGCCCTGCAGATCGACAAGACGTGTCTCGCCCGGCACGATCTGGTCGAGCTCCACGGCGTCGATGGTATGGCCATGGGAGGAGACACGGCTTTCACAGCCGGCCATTGAAAGCACAAGAAGAGGGACCGCCAGGCTCGTCACTATCGCGCGTGCGGCTGGAAATGCGTCAAACAAGCCTCTGGTCATTCTGCTAGCCCTGAAGTAATCATGCGCTATCCAGGGCCGGGGGCGGCCTGGACGAGCGCTACCTTAATGGGATGAACTTGTGATGAAAAGCCAAGAAACAGGATGGCTTGGAAATATGCTTGGCTGGGGACAGCGTCGACAGCAGGTGACTTCGGAAGTGCTGTATGGGAATGCGGTCGAAATGGCGCGTGATCCGTCCTTTTTCACTGATCACGGTGTCGCGGACACGGTCGATGGCAGATTCGACGCCCTTGCGCTGGTTGTCGGTTTGATCATGCGGCGGCTCAAGGACTGTGGCGAAGAGGGGCAGGAACTGAGTCAGCAGCTCTTCGACTCGATGTTCGCGGATATGGATCTGTCACTTCGCGAGATGGGCGCAGGCGATATCGGTGTTGCCAAGCGGGTGAGGGTAATGGCCGAGGCTTTCATGGGACGGCTTGACGCCTATGCTTCGGCACTCGACTCCGGAGATCGCGTGGCGCTTTCGGCGGCGCTGCAGCGCAACCTTCTTCGTGGCGACGGAGAGGTTGGCGAGGCAATGATCGATTTCGTGATGCACCTTGAAAAGCACATTGCCGAACTCGACACGGAAACCCTGCTTCGCGGGCATCTCGACAGTCCGGTCGGATGAACCGGCCAACATCATGGATTTCTGCCACATAATCGCTATAGTGCCCGGCTGAGGACAGTAATCCCCGGTGACCATAATGGCGGGTGACTATGATGGTGCCGCAAACGGGCAATATTTCACAGATGCAGACCTTCACGTTAGACAGCCTGATTGATGTGCAGACACTGCCAGCTGTCGGCGAGCTTCAAGGCCAGCTTCAGGCCAGCCTAGCCGAATGTGCCCAGCTGGCAGCGCGATTCGGCTTTATGGAGGTGCGAGGCCTGCGCGCCGATGTGCGGCTGTTTCAGGTCGCGGCTGGAAGCTGGGATATTCGCGGCAGGCTTGTCGCAGACGTGGTTCAGGCGTGCAGCGTGACCGGCAACCCGGTTCCGGAATCAGTGGATTTCGAGCTTGAAGACCGGTATGTTCGGCTCACCGATTCACAAGACGAGATCCTTGTCGATCTGGACGCGGCCGAACCGCTTGTCGACGGCCGGATCGACCTTGGGGAGATGGTGGCCCAGTCGCTGGCTCTTGCCGTCACACCCTGGCCACGCTCCAAGGATGCGCCGGAAAGCTTTCAGGCCGGTGAAGCTGACCCTTCGCACCCTTTCGCCGGGCTTGCCAGCCTGAAATCATCCGATACTTCATCCCGATAATCTTTGGTTCTGGACCGGAAGGCGGCAGCTAAGTGAATTCCGAGGCACAAAAGGTAAGACTGGCGCTGGATGCCATGGGTGGTGACAACGCGCCGGCCTGCGTTGTCCGGGGTGCGGATATCGCCTGCGGCGATCACCCTCATCTCGAGGTTGTGTTCTATGGTGATGAAGCGCGGATCAGACCGTTGCTGAGCCGTTCGCAGCATCTGTCGCAGGCCGAGATCATCCATACTGATGATGCGGTTTCGCCTGACGACACGGCTTCGCAGGCCGTGCGGCGTGGCAAGGGCACCTCCATGTGGATGTCGATTGCCAGTGTTGCCGACGGCAGCGCCGACGCCGTTGTCTCGGCTGGCAACACCGGCGCGCTGATGGCGATGGCGAAACTGCAGCTTCGCACCATGCCTGGCGTTACAAGGCCGGCCATTGCCGCCTTTTTCCCCACGGTCGGCGAGCTGATGTGCATGCTTGATCTTGGCGCCAACATTGAGTGTGATGCTGAAAATCTGGTACAGTTCGCCATTCTGGGACAGGCCTTTCACCGCAGTCTGACAGGCAAGGACGCGCCACGGCTTGGCCTGCTCAATGTTGGCGAGGAAGAGCAGAAGGGGCATGAGTATCTTCGCGTCGCCTCGCGCCAGCTTGCCGACCCTGATCTTGGCATCAACTATCAGGGTTTTGTCGAGGGTTCCGATCTGGTGAACGGGCAGCTTGATGTGGTGGTAACCGACGGGTTTTCCGGCAATATCGCCTTGAAAACTGCCGAAGGCATTTCTTCAATGTTCACAAGGTTGCTGCGCCGCAGCTTTGCCAAGACCTGGCTTTCAAAGCTTGGCTACTTCCTGGCGCGCAGCGCACTGTCCGACATGCGCGAGCATATTGATCCGCGGCGCTATAACGGCGCCGTGTTTCTGGGGCTCAACGGCATTGCGGTCAAATCGCATGGCGGCACCGACAGGATCGGCTTCGCGAATGCCATCAATGTGGCGGCTGAACTGGTAGATCACGGGTTCATCCCTGATGTCAGCGCCGCTATCGCGCGTGCAAACACCATTCTTGAGGATAAGAAGGACAATGGCTGACAGCGCGACCCTGATGATTTCGGTGGGGTCTTACCTGCCGCAGCGAGTTGTCACCAACGCTGAGCTGGCCAGCTTTGTCGATACCAGTGACGAGTGGATCAGGCAGCGCACAGGCATTGCGCAGCGCCACATTGTCGCCGAAGGCGAGAAAACTTCCGATCTTGCGCGCAATGCGGCCCAGCAGGCGCTGGAGCGCGCTGGGATCAAGGCGGACCAGCTGGATCTGATCATTGTCGCCACCAGCACCCCCGACGATACCTTTCCGTCGACCGCTACCAAGGTGCAGCACCAGCTAGGGGCGAGCGGGGCTATCGCCTTTGATGTGCAGGCGGTCTGTGCCGGCTTCGTCTACGCCCTCGATGTCGCGGACGCTATGCTCAGCGCCGGGCGCGGCAAACGCGCCCTTGTCATCGGGGCGGAAAGTTTTTCAAAGATTCTCGACTGGAATGACCGCTCGACATGCGTGCTCTTCGGCGACGGCGCCGGAGCAGTGCTTCTCGAGCGATCCGACGAGGGGCATGGGTATGGTGTTCTTGCAAGCCGTCTTCACGCTGACGGGGCGCATCGCGATATTCTCTATGTGGATGGGGGCCCGTCGAGCTCCGGCGAGGTCGGGCATGTGCGTATGGAAGGCAACAAGGTCTTTCGCCATGCTGTTGAAAAGCTTTCAAGTGTCATGGATGAAGTGCTTGAGGCCGCAGGCATGCCGGTGACAGAGGTCGACTGGCTGGTGCCGCACCAGGCCAATATCCGGATCATTGAGGGCATGCAGAAGAAAATGAATCTTCCCGACAGCCAGGTTGTGAAGACCGTGCATGCACATGCCAACACGTCTGCAGCGTCTATTCCGCTGGCTTTGGCAGAGGCGGTGGGGGATGGCCGTATTTGCGACGGTCAGGTGCTTGCTTTCGAGGCGATTGGCGGCGGTCTTGTCTGGGGGGCGGCGCTGGTCCGGTATGGGCGCCCGGCCTCGGCATAACTGACATTTTGGCCGGTCAGCGCCAACATTAGCTTTCTCAACTAACCATCTGTTAAGACAGATGCAAATAATTGCTTTTCAAAGTCGTGGCGAATTGACTCGCCCGGCAATCCGAATTAGCGTGGACGGATGAGCAAGACCTTGACACGCGCCGACCTCGCCGAGGCGGTCTACCGCAATATCGGCCTGTCCCGCAATGAATCGGCGGAGCTTGTTGAGACCTTTCTCGAAGAGATGTGCGTATCTCTCGAAAAAGGCGAAGAAGTTAAGCTTTCCTCCTTTGGAACTTTTTCGGTGCAGTCGAAGCGCGAACGCGTTGGCCGCAATCCGAAGACAGGCGTCGAGGCGCGCATAACGCCGCGGCGGGTTCTGTCCTTCCGTCCGTCCCATCTCCTGAAAGACCGGGTCGATGGCGGGCCATGACACAGAAATCTTCTGACGCTTTCCGCACGATTTCCGAAGTTGCCGAGCATCTTGACATTCCGCCGCATGTACTGCGCTTCTGGGAAACCAAGTTCAGTTCGCTGCGTCCGTTGAAACGCAGTGGCGGACGCCGCTATTACCGGCCGGACGACGTTGCCCTGCTGGAGCGCATTCGCGACCTTCTGTACAAGGAAGGCTTCACCATCAAGGGCGCGCAGAAGCATCTGAGCACCCGCCAACCCGGCGGCATGACGCTGTCGGATGCCACGCCAGCCGGCAACCGCCTCGGAGAAGCCATGGCTTCACTCGATTCGGCCCGCCAGTCGCTTGCCGTGCTCCGTGGCAGATTCGAAGACTGATCATCGGTACAAGACGGGAAGCCGTCCCCGTTCGTCAAAGGCATTCTTCCGGGGGTGGCAGCCAGCCTGAATCGGGTTGCGAAGCCGCACGCAACCGCCTATAAACGCGCGGTGGTGCGGAGCGTAGCGCAGCCTGGTAGCGCACCTGCTTCGGGAGCAGGGGGTCGGAGGTTCGAATCCTCTCGCTCCGACCAAACCATCAAACGCCGGACGTGTCGGCCCGCAGGGGACCGGGCCCGTCCGGCTTTTTGGTGAGGAGTAAGCCGATCATGCCCCTCAGAATCACCCTTGGCGCGCTGATCCATGATTGCGCGACCCGCTTTGCCGACAGACCCGCCATCACAATCGCCCCGTCAGGGGAAACCATCAGCTACGCCGAGCTGGAGTCACGGATCAACCGGGTCGGGCACGGGATACGCAATCTGACGGAGCGAGACCCGCAGATGGCGGCGTCCGGTCATGTCGCCATCATGCTGGAGAACAGTTTTGCTTATCTGGCGATGGCCTATGCGCTGAAGAAGATTGATCTTGTCGAGGTCTCGATCAACCGCGCCTTCCGCGGACTGGCGCTGGTCCGTATGATCAATCTTACAGAATGCGAGATGCTGCTGACATCGCCGGCGCATTTCGACGCGCTGGAGGCGGTCGCCGACGATTTGCCCCATCTTCGCACACTGATTGTCACAGAGGCTGCGGATGACGCGGCGGCGCGCTTTCCAGGCCTCGGGATCATGCTGTTTGATGACCTTCTGGCTGATCGGGACGACCATATCGAAAGCGCAGCGCGCGATACCGATACTGCGGTGGTGATGTTCACCTCGGGCACCACCGGCTTTTCCAAGGGGTGCCTGCTGTCGCACCGCTATGCCGTGCGGACGGCCGAGAATATGATCGGCCCGTTCCGCGTCACCGCGGATGATGTTTCCTACACCCCCTATCCTCTGTCGCATATCGGGCCGGCTTTCTACGACATTCTTCCGACGCTGATGACAGGCGGCCGCGTTGTTGTCCGCGACGGCTTCAGCCTGTCCAATTTCTGGCCGGAAATGGTGCGGTTCGGCGTCACCTGGTTCATGTGTCTCGGGTCGGTTCAGCAGCTTCTCTGGTCGGCGCCGCCCTGTGCCGAAGAACGTCAGCACCGGGTCACCCGATGCTGGGCAACGCCTGCACCTGTGCCAAAGGTGGATTTCGACGCGCGTTTCGGATTGCATCTTGTGCCGGGAGGCGGTTACGGCTCCACCGATGCCGGGTGGGTGGTTGTGCCGCAATGGGATCATCCTGGCGGGATCGTGCTGCCGCATTACGAGGGGGCGATCGTCGATGAGCAGGACGACCCGGTGCCTGCAGGCTGTGACGGCGAGATGGTGATCCGTCCGCGCGAGCCGGGTGTCATGGCTGACGGCTATTTCGGCATGCCGGACAAGACATTGGAAACCCGAAGAAATCTGTGGTTCCACACGGGAGACATTGGCAGGCTTGATGATCAGGGACGCTTCTATTTCCGTTGCCGCATGGCCGAGAGAATCAGGGTGCGGGGCGAGATGGTGTCAGGCTTCGAGGTCGAGGAGGGGGCTCTGGCCCATCCGCAGATCGAAGATGCCGCTGCCATCGGTGTGCCGGCGGCGCTTGGCGAGGAGGATATCCGGCTGTTTGTAACCCTGAAGCCCGGCAGTGGCCTTACAGCTGCCGAGATCCAGGCGCATTGCCGCAATGTCATGGCGAAATTCATGGTGCCGGCGATCGTGACGATTCTCGATGACATGCCGCGCACCGTCACCGGCAAGCCCGAAAAGGGGCGGCTTGCCCAGATGTCCCTTTCCCAAATGTCCCTCGACCAGAAATCCCTCGACCAGAAGTCCCTCACACTGTGAAGAGAGATGCCCTGATGAACAGCCTTTCACCGGATCAGATTGAACAGCTGTTCCGCCAGCTTCTTGCCGAGACAAGACAGATTCATCAGGAGACGCCCGAGCTATGTGACTTCAGCCCATGGCCAGGTGACCTTGTCTTTAAGGCGCCAAGCCCGCGCGCCGTGCCTGTTCTGCCGCAGATCATGGCGATGGCAGGAGACGGGCCCTTCCAGGCTGCGCTGGCGGCGGTGGCTGACCATGCCGACTGGGTGCAGACCTACAGCGAGACCGAGGTCGGGCGGCATTTTCTTGACAATTACGGCTATCTCGAGCTGTTCGGGCCGACCGGAATCTTCACCTCGTCCCAGTGCCGGGCCTTTATCGGATATTGGGGGCAAGGCCTGTATTATCCTACCCATGACCATGAGGCCGAGGAGTTGTATCTGGTTGTTGGCGGCAGGTGCCGGTTCGAGTCCGATGGCGAGGCGACGGCAGATCTTGGCCCCGGCGGCATCCGCATCCATCGGTCCTTCCAGCCCCACGCCATGGATATGCGCGACGGGCCGTTGCTGGCGCTATGCCTTTGGCGGGGCCCAGGGATGGCAGGCCGGGCGCAGATCAGCACGGGGCCGCTGACAGAGTAGGAATCTCAGCCGAAATTCTCGGCGTTTTCCTCATCGGCCTTGGTCGGGCCGTCGGTGTTCGGGTAATGGGCAAGATGCCTGTCAAACACGACCTGCTTGCGAATGGCGGCAAGTGAGGAGCGAAGCTCGGTGACGGCGTTGGCATCATCGTCTTCATTGCTGATCACGCGCTCGACCAGATCGCCAAGCTTGTCGATTTCAAGCCCAAGCATGTTGCTTTGCTTGTTGCTGTCGATCAGACGATACTGGCTCTTGCGGATCAGGGCGGCCGCGACCCGGTCACGGGCCGCAAGATCGGCGAAATACTGTCGCGGAATGCGGGTGGCCTTGGCGCCGACCGATGAGGCGATTGCGGTGACGGTCCGTGTCGTATCGAGGAGAAGCGAGGTTTCGCCAAGGATCTCGTTCACTCCGATCCTGTTGAGCAACAGACCCTCATTGGTGAACACCTGAACAGATCCGTCCATGATCAGGAATGCCTCGGTCGATGGGTCACCGGCGCGGTAGATCACCTCGCCAGCATCCCAGAGTATATATTTGTCGCGTTCCATCATGGCCCGGCAACCATTCATCCGTTTCAGTCCAGCGGCGCATGATAAGCCATTAGCCAGGCTTTGTCTGCCGCGCAAATGCCAGAGAAAAGGGAATTGCGCCATCTCGCCGTGCCGCGTATAACCCAACGGAGTCGGAGCGTAGCGCAGCCTGGTAGCGCACTTTACTGGGGGTGAAGGGGTCGTGGGTTCGAATCCCGCCGCTCCGACCATTTTTTCCATTCATCTGCTATTATGCTGCTTTTGTGACCTTATCGGGTGTTTCAGAACCGATGGCCCTGCTCGGATCGTGCTGTGGAGGCTGGCTGTCGGTCTGCTCCGGACAGGAACAGGATTGGTCTTGCATGAGCCGGAAATCCTATCGCGACAGGATCGAGCAGGAGATGAGCGAGCTGCGCGCCCTGAGCGATGGCAGCAGGGACGGCCGCGCTCCGGTGGAACTGGATCAGCAGTCTGTCGGCCGCCTGTCACGAATGGACGCCATGCAGCAGCAATCCATGGATCTGGCCCGCGAGGAGCGGCGCAAGACGAGGCTGGCCGTCCTGGCGGCGGCCCTGCGCCGTCTGGACAAGGATGAATTCGGCTACTGCCTGTCCTGCGAAGAGGATATCCCGGAAGAGCGTCTGGCATTCGATCCGGCTGTCACCCTCTGTTTCGACTGTCAGCAGAAAAGATAGACTGCTTGCCGCCCGATGCCGCGGTCGGCCGGATCTGTCGGTTTTTGATGGACAGCCTCGCATCGCCGTTCGAGGATGAGGTGGCAGGACGTCATGGCAGGGACCAATGGGTGAAGTGGCTCAGGATCGCAGTTCAAATCCCGGTGAGGCGTTGCGGCTTGATGGCCGTGTGGCGGTTCTTGTCGGGGGTGGGCAGACACCCGGGCAAACCGTCGGAAACGGGCGGGCCTGTGCCATCACCTATGCCTGTGCAGGCGCCCGGGTCCTTGTCGCCGACCGAAGCCTCGAGGCCGCTGCCGAGACCGTCGGCGAGATTGTCAGGGACGGCGGCGAGGCGGTCGCCTTCGAGGCTGATGTCACGAAGGAAGAGGATATCCGGGCGATGATCGGGGCGGCGATCTCGCAATGGGGCCGGATCGACATCCTTCACAACAATGTCGGCATTTCCGTTGCCGGAGGTGACGCCGAGATCAGCGAAATCGACTCCGACGCTTTTGACAGCATCATGGCGATCAACCTTCGTTCCATGGTTCTGGCCTGCAAGCATGCGCTCCCCGTCATGCGGGAACAGCAGTCGGGCAATATCATCAACATTTCCTCGACAGCGGCGCATGAAACCTATCCCTGGGTCACTTACAAGGCCAGCAAGGCCGGGATGAAGGCGGTGACCGAACAGACGGCCCTGCAGAACGCCCCGCACGGCATCCGTGTCAACTGCATCCAGCCCGGCCTCATGAACACGCCAATGGCGGTGGATGCGCGTATGGATGCGTGGAACATGTCGCGCGAGGAGGTGGTCAGGATGCGGGATGCGAAGGTGCCTCTTGGCAACAAGATGGGAACCGGCTGGGATGTGGCCAATGCCGCCCTTTTCCTTGTCAGTGACGCCGCAAGCTTCATTACCGGTGTGACGCTGATGGTGGATGGCGGCGCGCATTGCCGCATCGGATAGGGCGAGTGCAGCGTGCGAAAGGGTGAGGGCAGGAATGTCGCGCTATGATGACATGATGGCACGAATGGGGGCCGGTGAATGCGTCTTGATTGACGGGGCGACCGGAACCGAGGCGGAGCGGCGCGGTGTCCCGCAGCTCGATAATGCCTGGAATGGCGGCGGGGCGCTGAGCCACCCGGACATCGTGCGCCAGGTCCATCTCGACTATCTTGAGGCTGGCGCCGAGGTCATCATCAGCAACAGTTTCGCCACCCATCTCCACGCCCTTGAGGCTGCTGGCGAGGGCGCGCGGTTCGAGGACTACAACCGGCGCGCGGTCGAGCTGGCCGTGGAGGCGCGCGCGGCGGCCGGCAACAACGCGGCGCTTGTCGCCGGCGGCATGTCCTATTGGAGCTGGCGCGGCGACATGCCGCCAGCCCGCGAGATGCGTGCGGCAGCGACCCGCCAGGCTTCCGTAATGAAGGCTGCCGGTGCTGATCTGATCATGCTGGAAATGATGGTTGACCAGGCCAATCTGGACACAATGCTCGAGGCTGTCCGCGATATCGGATTGCCGGTATGGGCGGGGATCACCACCGGACGGGCACCGGACGGCCATATCCGTCTTCGCGAGGGGGATCCGCTGGCCCCTGCGGTGCGCGCCATCGCCGCCGGCGGGGTCGAGTTGATCAACATCATGCATACCGAAGTGGAATTTGTTTCGGCCTCCATTGACGATGTGCGGCGCGACTGGGGCGGGCCGATCGGCGTCTATGCGCATTCCTCCACTGAAATCGACAAACGCTGGGTGTTCGAGGATGTGATCACGCCGCATGACTACGCAGACCTCGCGGATGGCTGGCGGGCGCAGGGTGTAAGCCTCATTGGCGGATGCTGCGGCATTGGCGAGGCACACATAGACGAGCTGTGCCGCCGCATGACGGAGTGACAATCCTTGGCCCCCTCAACCTCATGCGATGTGCTATGATGAGCGGCCCCCTTTCGAGAAAACAGCGAGACCTGACCATGTCCCTGAATGTCTATCTCTCTGGCGAAATCCACACCGACTGGCGCGACCAGATCACAAAGGGGGCGGGCGGGCTTGCCGTCAGTTTCAGCGGCCCGGTGACAGACCATGAGGCAAGCGATGACTGCGGCGTGCGGATCCTTGGCGCCGAGCCGGACAAATTCTGGCATGACAGCAAGGGTGCCAGTCTGAACGCCATCCGCACACGCAATGCCATTGCCGCCGCCGACATCGTTGTCGTGCGGTTCGGTGAAAAATACAGGCAATGGAACGCCGCCTTTGACGCCGGCTATGCGGCGGCTCTTGGAAAGTCGCTGATCATCATGCATGGACCGGATCACCAGCACGCGCTGAAGGAGGTCGATGCGGCGGCGCTGGCGGTGACCGAGACGCCGGAGCAGGTTGTCCAGATCCTGCGCTATGTCCTTGAGGGAACGCTTCCCTGATCCTGGCCCCGCATCCCGCTGCCGCATCCTGTCCTGACACCTTGTTCTTGCGTCCTCCGGCGCCATATAGGGTGCGGGGGATGAATGTCAGACTATGGGATACAGGACTTATGAACGAACCTCGCAAATGCGGCTGCGGCCGCTCACCGACAGGCAACTGCATCGGATGGCACAAGCTGACCAAGGAAGAATATGAAGCCAGGCTTGCCGCCTATCAGGAGAAGCAGGCGAAAAAGGCCGACGCTGCCGAATAACGGCGCGCCACGACATCGACGTCAGGCCGGCAATATGCCGGCCGCATCCTCCTCTTCAAGGGGCACGGCGACCCCGCCCTCGATCGCCGCGTTTTCAAGACCGAACTCCAGACGCCGCATTGCGACATGCGCCAGCCTTCTTGCCATATGCGTGCGCCGTGCCGCCTTCAGTTTCGTGAGCGGAGCCGGCTGCGACTCGAAACAGTCGAACCCGTCGGTGATGATGATGCCGCAGGTTTCCGGCCCCGGCAGCAGATCACGCGGAAAGCTGTCGGCGACGGCGAAATAGAACCTGTCTGCCCATTCCAGATAGTCCTGCCATTTGCCGTCGCTGAGGAAATCCTGTCGCGACGACTTGACCTCGACAATAATGATCTCCCCGTCTTTCGCCAGCGCGATGACGTCAACGCGTCGTCCGGATTTCAGAGTGAATTCGCGAAGACAGGCATCGCCGCGTTCGATGAACATGCGGGCTATGGCGTTGGTGATTCGCCCTGTGGCGGGCATATCCTGTGATAGCCCGCCGGTGTCGGCCCTTTTCCGGGATGGCTGCATCTGTTCACCTCCTGTTCACGCCCAGTACCCTATCCCAGATAGCGCGGATTCGCCAGCGAGCCCTATGAATACTGGTCGTTTTGCTGACGACAGGGTTGCAGGTGTCGCCTTCTTCAGGGGTCAGCTCTTGCGCGCGGCGGCGGCGATAAGCGCCTTGGTGTAATCCTGTCGCGGCGCGGTGAGGATTGCCCGGGCGCTGCCTTCCTCGACGACGACGCCATCCTTCATCACCAGCATATGGTGACTGATAGAGGCGATCAGGGCGATGTCGTGGCTGATGAAGATATAGCTCAGTTGATGGCGCTGCTGCAGATCGCCGAGAAGCGCGACAAGCGATTTCTGTACTGTCATGTCGAGGGCCGATGTCGGCTCGTCGAACAGGATCACGCGCGGCTTCAGGATCAGCGCCCTTGCAATGGCGATGCGCTGGCGCTGGCCGCCTGAAAACTCGTGCGGATAGCGGGAGGCCGATGCCGGATCAAGCCCGACTTCCGTCAACGCCTCGGCGACAGCGGCCTTTCGTTCCGCGGGCGTGCCGATATCATGCACCACCAGACCCTCGGCGATGATCTCGCCAACGGACAGGCGTGGAGACAGCGCGCCAAAAGGGTCCTGGAAGACAATCTGCACCTGACGCCGGAACGGTTTCAGCGCGGCGGAACCGGCATCGGACACATCTTCGCCATCGAGGGTGATCTTCCCCTCGCTTGGCACAAGTCTTGTGATGGCGCGCGCCAGGGTGGATTTGCCGGAGCCGCTCTCGCCGACAATGCCGACGGTCTGTCCCTGGTGCAGCGTCAGGCTCACCCCGTCGACAGCGCGGATCCAGTCTCTTGTGCGGCGAAGCAACCCGCCGCGGATGGGAAAGTGAACCTTGAGGCCGATGCCGCGCAAAACCGGGTCGCCCTTTGCAGATATGTCCGGCTGGATGCTGTCCGGCTGTGCGGAGATGAGATCGCGCGTATAGTCTGCCCGCGGGCTAGAGAATACCGTCTTCACGTCGCCGCTTTCCACAAGCTCGCCACCGCGCATGACAAAGACCCGGTCGGCAATCTGGCGCACCACGCCAAGATCATGCGTGATGAACAGCATGGACAGACCTGATTTCCGCTTCAGATCCGCCAGAAGATCAAGGATCTGCGACTCGATGGTGACATCCAGCGCGGTGGTCGGCTCATCAGCAATCAGAAGGTCGGGCTGGTTGGCGAGCGCCATCGCGATCATCACCCTCTGCCGCTGTCCGCCCGACAGTTCGTGCGGATGGTTGCCGAGGCGGAGCTTCGGATCGGGAATGCCAACCTGTTCCAGAAGGTCCAACGTGCGATCCCGCGCCGCCGCATTGCTCATTGCCTGATGCTGGCCAAGGCTCTCGCCGATCTGTTTCTCGATGGTGTGCAGGGGGTTCAGTGACGTCATCGGCTCCTGGAAGATCATGCCGATCTCGTTGCCGCGAAGCTGGCGCATGCGCGCCTCGTCAGCAGGGTCGATTGTCTGACCCTTCCAGCTGACGCTGCCGGTCTGAACAGCGTTGTCGGCAAGAAGCCCGAGGCTGGCCAGTGCCGACACGGACTTTCCCGATCCGCTTTCACCGACAAGCGCCACCGTCTCGCCCGCATTGACATCGAGGGACAGTCCCCGTACCGCCGCTGTCGCGATGCCGTCGCGCCTGAAGGATACGGCAAGGTTCCTGAGCGAAAGAAGGGGTGCGCTCATGCAAATGTCTTTCGCGGGTCGAAGGCGTCGCGCACCCCTTCGAAGATGAAGACCAGCAGGGCGAGCAGCAGCGCGAAGACCGCAAAGGCCGTCAGCCCCAGCCAGGGAGCCTGAAGGTTCTGCTTGGCCTGCAGCGTCAGCTCGCCGAGCGAGGGAGCCGAGGACGGCAGCCCGAAGCCCAGGAAATCAAGCGCGGCCAGCGACCCGATGGCTCCGGTCACGATGAAGGGCAGCATTGTCAGGGTCGCCACCATAGCGTTCGGCAGGACATGGCGGAACATGATCACCAGCGGGCGCACGCCAAGAGCCTTTGCCGCCTGGACATATTCGAAATTGCGGGCCCGCAGGAATTCGGCGCGAACCACCCCGACCAGAGCGGTCCAGCTGAACAATGTCATCAGGATGACCAGAAGCCAGAAATCCATCCGCCAGATGGCCGATACAATGATGATGATGTAGAGCGAGGGTGTCGCGCCCCAGATTTCGATCAGGCGCTGCGCGAACAGGTCGGTCCGTCCTCCCAGGTAACCCTGGACAGCGCCGACGAATATCCCGATGGCGGAGGCCATGACCGACACGAAAATCGCGAAGAGCACCGACAGGCGGAAGCCATAGATGATCCGCGCAAGAACATCGCGCGCCGTATCGTCCGTGCCAAGCCAGTGATCGGAATCAGGCGGAGACGGCGCCGGCACATCCAGCGTCGCGATGGTCGAATGATGGAAGGGGATCAGAGGCCAGATGATCCAGCCCCGCGAGATACCCTCATCGCCGACGATGCCGTCAGCCGCATCCTCGATCAATGTCTCCGGCGTATCCCAGCAGGCTTCCATGCCGCCGGTGACGATCAGGCATTGCACCTCGATATCGCCGTAGATCGCCTCGGTGCGCAGATCACCGCCGAATGTCTGCTCTGAATAGAACTGGAAGATCGGGGCGTACAGACCGTCGCGGTACTTCACAAGGATCGGCCGGTCATTTGCGATCAGCTCGGCGAACAGCGACAGGCCGAAACAGACCCCGAAAATGATCAGGGAGATGAAAGCCCGACGGTTGCGTCTGAAATTCTGCCAGCGCCGCTGGTTGAGAGAGATATCGCTCATGACAGCCGCCTCTCGAAATCGATCCGGGGATCGATCCAGACATACATCAGGTCGGAGATCAGCCCGATGACAAGGCCTATGAGGCTGAAGATGTACAAGGTGCCGAACACCACCGGGTAGTCACGCGCCACCGCCGCCTCGAAGCCCATGCGGCCAAGCCCGTCGAGCGAGAATATGGTCTCGATGATCAGCGAGCTGCCGAAGAACACCGACACAAACACAGCCGGAAATCCGGCGATGACAATCAGCATCGCGTTGCGAAACACATGGCCATAGAGCACCCGCCGCTCGGTCAGTCCTTTCGCCCGCGCCGTCAGCACATACTGCTTGCGGATTTCATCAAGGAAGGAGTTCTTCGTCAGCAATGTCAGGGTGGCGAAGGCCGAGATCGTAGAGGCAAGGACCGGCAGCGCGATGTGCCAGAAATAGTCCAGTACCTGCCGCCAGGCTGGCATGTCCGCGAATTCCGGCGAGACCAGCCCCCGCAGCGGGAAGATTTTCATGTAGGAGCCGCCTGCGAACAGCACCAGCAGCAGGATCGCGAACAGGAAGCCCGGGATGGCGTAGCCGACAATGATCAGGCTTGAGGTCCAGCTGTCGAAACCGGTGCCGTCGCGCACCGCCTTGCGGATGCCGAGCGGTATCGAGATCAGGTAGGCAAGAAGCGTGCTCCACAGGCCGAGGGAGATCGAAACCGGCATTTTTTCGATGATCAGGTCGGTGACGGAGATCGACCGGAAATAGCTTTCCCCGAAATCGAAGCGCAGGTAATCCCAGATCATATGCAGGAATCGTTCGCCAGCAGGCTTGTCGAACCCGAACTGGCGCTCGAGGTCGGCGATGAAATCCTCGGGCAGGCCCTGCGCGCCAAGATAGTCGCCTGTCTCGCTGGCCTGACGGATTTCGCCGCCACCTCCGGCAATGCCCTGAAAGACATCCGCCTCCTGTTCGAGCTGTGCCAGAATCTGTTCGACCGGACCGCCCGGCACGAACTGGACCAGCACGAAATTGATCAACATGATGCCGAACAGCGTCGGCAGGATCAGTGCCAGTCTGCGCAGGATATAGGCCAGCATTCCGGCGGTGTCTCCCTGGTCGCGCGCAAGGCCGCCTAGAAGGCGCCCGCTGCCTTCAGCCTGTCATGGGCCGCCTCGTCGAACCACCAGAAATCCAGTGTTCCAAGCGCATAGGGCGGCAGGTTTTCCGGGTACCGGTACATGTCGTAATAGGCAATGGTGTGGATGTTGCGGAACCATTGCGGCACCCAGAATATTTCAGCGCGGAGCACCCGGTCGAGCGCGCGTGTCGCATCATCCAGCGTCTTGCGATCCTCGGCCGCCTCTACCGCGTCGATCAGGCTGTCGACAGCCTCGCTGCCATAACCGGCAAGGTTGAAGATCGAGAATTCCGCGCTTTCCGACCCGAAATACTGCTCCAGCTCCGAACCCGGGGTCAGAGCGGTACGGAAATTGCCGACAACCATGTCGAAATTGAAGCTTCGCTCCCGCTCGGTCATCTGCGCGTTGTCAATGCGGGTATGGACAGCGTCAACGCCAAGGGCGCGCAAATTCTCGATATAGGGATTGATCACCCGGTCGAACGCCTGGGAATCATTCAGGATTTCGACCTGAAGGGTCTCGCCGGCGGCGTTCCGGCGCATGCCGTCATCGCCAACCGGCCATCCCGCCTCGTCAAGAAGCGTCGAGGCGCGCCGCAGATTCTTTCGGTCAAGCTGACGTTCCGAAGAAACAGGCGCCATCACCGCCGGCTGGTCGAGCACGCCATCCGGCAGTTTGCCGGCAAGCGGATCGAGGAAACGGCGCTCACCCGCCCCGGCAACGCCTTCGGCCTTCAGGTAGCTGTTTTCCCAGAAGGAATTTATCCGCTCATAAATGCCGTAGAAGAGGGTCTTGTTCGACCATTCGAAATTGAACATCAGACCGATGGCCTCGCGCACCCGCCTGTCTGAAAACTTGTCGCGGCGCAGGTTGAAGACAAATGACTGGCCGGTCGCCAGCGTGCCGTCTGGCGGCGTGTCCTTTACCGCCCAGCCTTTCTCGATGGCCGGAAAATCATATCCGGTGGCCCAGATTTTGGACGATGCCTCGGTGCGGTAGGTATAGGTGCCTGCCTTGAACCCTTCAAAGGCGCTGTTGTAGTCGGCGAAATACTCAATCCGGATGTGGTCGAAATTGTGCCGGCCTTTGTTGATCGGCAGGTCCTTGCCCCAGTAATCGGGGTTGCGTCTGTAGATGATCTGCTGACCAACCTCGAGTGAGTCCAGCACATAGGGGCCTGAGCCGATGCCGGGCTCCAGTGTGGAGGCCTCGAAATCGGCGCCGGTACGTTCATAATAGGCTTTGGAGAAGATCGGCAGCCCGCCAACTGTCTGCGGCAGGTCGCGCGTCGGCACGCCCTGCTTGAAAGTGAATTTCACACGGTGCGGACCGAGCGCCTCGGCGCTTTCGACCTGTTTCTGGATGACAGCGCGGAAGGAAGGAAGACCCTTGTCACGCAGCGTCTCATAGGAAAATACCACATCATCGGCTGTCAGCGGCGTGCCGTCGGAAAACCGGGCCTCCGGCCGCATGTTGAAGATGACATGGCTGCGATCTTCCGGATATTCCAGGGATTCTGCGACAAGGCCGTAGACGGAGTCGGGTTCATCCGCTGTGCCTTCCAGAAGGCTTTCGAAGAAGATCGAGGACAACTGTCCGGAGCGTCCCTTGGTGGTGTAGGGGTGCATCGAGTCGAACGATCCGAATCCCCAGATGGAGATCTCGCCGCCTTTCGGGGCCTCCGGATTGACATAGTCCAGATGCGGAAATCCCTGTTCGTACTTCAGTTCGCCGAATGTCGAGATGCCGTGGGACGTGATCACCTCCGCCGTGGCCGACATCGCTGTGCCGACCATGATGGTGGCTCCGACAAGAGCGGCGGCGATGTTCGGGGCAAACAGATTTGACTGGTATCGCATGAACCTTTTCCTTCCTGCCGCACAGGCGTGCCGCGGTCAGTACACCATCTTCTCTCAATAGATATAAGCCGGCAACCGGGCTTGTGTAGGGGGTGGCATCCATTCTCGACCGATGGGCAGGACGCAGTTTGGAGGCCGCTTTCAGGCGCGTTCAGTCTGGCACCCCGTGTCGCCTGCGCTATAATGCCACGTCGAAACTGGTGGCGGGAGGCCGCTTTTCAGCGGCAGACTATCTGCGGGATACAGTGATGGAGCGTTGGTGCTGTCTGCCGGTGCCTGTCACACGCGTTCGAGCGAAGGGACAAAGCCTGTTGCGGCGGCCCGATCGCTCTGGAGACGGTGCCCGCCGCGCGTACTCGGTTTTGTTATGCCGACAACGTCGGCATGATCAGTGGGGGGAGGCTGAGCAGCGCAAGCTGCGGCCACGAGTCCCGGCGGGTACCACCCTGCGTCCTCTTTCGTGGATTTCAGGCGGTGGATGCATGATGACTGAATTGACAGCCTCAACGATCATTCCGTTTCTTGCCGACATCTTCCAGCGGCGTGGCGCCGAGGAATATCTGGGAGAGCCCGTGACCATCGGCGAGCATATGCTCCAGGCAGCCTATTTCGCCCAGCGTGACAATCATGCCGATGACGTCGTCGCCGCGGCACTGCTTCCCTACTTCGTATTTTTTCCGTTTTACTTCCGGGGCGGGCGGCGGCCCCGCGCCACGGCGTTTCTGGAGGATGAGACAGACCGCATGCATGAGGATGCCGGCGCGGTCGTCCTTGCCCCCTTTTTTCCGGATCTGGTCGTGGACTGCTGCAAATATCATGTTGCCGCCAAGAGATATCTGTGCGCATGCGAGCCGGGCTATTTTGACAGGCTGTCAGAGGCCTCGGTTCATTCGCTTCGTCTTCAGGGCGGGCCAATGGGGCAGGCTGAGGCCGATGCCTTCGCCGCGCATCCGCATTTCGACGCCATCATCGCCGTCCGGCGCTACGACGAGGCCGGCAAGGAAGCCGGTCTTCAGGTTCCGGCCTTTCAGAGCTATGTGCCCATGCTGGAGACTATGGTGGCGCGTGCTGCCTGACGCGTTCCGGAACAGGGTGTCAGCTGTAGTCGATCTCGGTCCGGTAGGCGGGATCGTGGATCCATCGCCAATAGGTCTTGTGGAGCGCCGATGTCACCGGGCCGACGCCTCCATTCTGGAACACCCGATCATCAACGCGGGTCAGCGGCGCGACACCGCCGCCTGATGTGGACAGGAACACCTCGTCGGCCTCCAGGAACTCGGCAAGGGGAAGCGGCCTTGGTTCCGTCGTCAGTCCATGCTCATGCGCCATTTCAAGGACGGTGCGCCGGCTGATGCCTTCCAGCATGCCGTGATCCGGAGTGATCAGCCTGTCGCCATGAACCGCAAACACATTGAACCCCGGTCCTTCCGTGACATGGCCTGCCTCATCCAGAAGGATGACGGTCTCGAACCCGTTATCCTTGGCCTCGAAAAGGCCGGCGGTGAAGTCACCCCAATGATAATTCTTCACACGCGGGTCGATGCTGGTCTCGGGAATGCGTGTCACCGACTTGGCGATCCAGGCGCTGCGCGCCTCCGGCGGCAACTCCGGATGCATCACATGGATGTAGGGAACGCACCAGGCATAGAAATGGTTGCCGCACTGCCGGGGGTCGCGCGTGCCGGGGATCAGCGGGACACCGCGCGAGGCGACCATGGCCACATAGGCATCTGTGAGCCCCGATGCCGCCACCATCTCCTCCAGCGCGGCCGCAATGGCATGATCCTCCATGCCGATATCAAGCCGCAGACTGGCCCGCGAGGCCCTGAAACGCGAGAGATAGTCGGAAAGACGGAAAAAGGCGCCATCCCACACCGGGACGACATCATAGGTGATGTCGCTATGGATGACGCCCCAGTCATTGACCTGGATTCGCGCGTCGCCAAGGGGCAGGACACGGCCATCCATCCAGGCGGCGCCAGCCGTCACGGGCTTTGACTCATTCCCGTCGGACATCACTTTTGCGGGTAGAGCGCGTCGATCCGGTCGCCATAGAGCTGGCGGACGACGTGGCGTCTGACTTTCAGCGTGGCTGTCATCTGTCCGTTCTCGGTTGAGAAAGGCTCATCTGCCATCACAAAGCGGCGGACGCGCTCGAGCTGTGACAGGCGGCTGTTGGCACGCTCTACGGCCTCTCCCACCATGGTGTTGAGGGCATCAGGCGACGTGGCGATGCCGCGAAGCTCCTCGGAAGGCACGATCACGGCTGACAGCCACGGACGCTTGTCGCCATCGACCATCGCCTGCTCGATCTCCGGCTCGATTGTCAGCAGGGCCTCGACGCGGCCCGGGGCTATGTTCTCGCCTCCGGAATTGACGATGATGTCCTTTTTCCGGCCAGTGATCTCGATATAGCCGTCCGAGTCCACCGTTCCGATGTCGCCTGTGTGGAGCCATCCGTCCCGGATGGTTGCCGCGGTCGCCGCCTCGTCACGCCAGTAGCCCTTCATCAGCAGGTCGCCGCGCACCAGAATCTCACCATCATCGGCAATCCTGAGATCGACGCCCGCCACAGCAGGTCCGACTGTTTCAATCTTGATCCGGTTGGGACGGTTCGCCGAGATCAGGGGCGAGGCCTCGGTCTGGCCATATCCCTGCAGAAGATTGATGCCGAGCGCCATGAAGAAGTTGCCAATTTCAGGATTCAGCGCCGCGCCGCCGGATATGAAGAAATTCAGCCTGCCGCCAAGACGCTGGCGGACCTTGGTGCGCACCAGCCGGTCCACAACAAGATTGAGAATGAACTCATGCGGCAGAAGATGCCTTCCTTGATACCGCTTGGTGCCAAGCCGGACAGCCGCCATGAACAGCTTTTCCGAAATGCCGCCCTTGGCTTTCACGCCGCGCATGATCCTGTCGTGAAGCACCTCATACAGGCGCGGCACGGCCGTCATCAGGGTCGGCGAGACCTCGACCAGATTGTTCGCGATCTGATCTGTGCTTTCGCAGTACCAGACTTCCGCGCGGATCTGAAAGGGCAGGTGCATGCCCGCGGTATGCTCGTAGGAGTGTGACAGCGGCAGCAGCGACAGGAACCTCTGGTTATCGACGACATCTCCCTCGCGCAGAAGCTCTATCGCAGCTGTGATGTTCGCCTGGATTGACCGGTGCGTCAGCATCACACCCTTGGGCCGTCCGCCTGTTCCGGACGTGTAGATGAAACAGCAGACATCATCGGCGCGCTGCGCGCCAATCCGCTGGTCGATATCGCCAAGCGGGTCCGCGGCGGCGATCGCCGGCCCCCAATATGCAAGATCAGGACGGAACCCGTCCGGCGCGGTAAATCCGTCATCCATGACAATCATCATGCGAAGGGAGGTCGCGCGGTTTGCCGCAAGGGCAAGGCGGGTGGCCAGCATCCCGCCCGATGTGATCACGACACTGGCACCCGAATGGTCCATGATGAAGTGATGATCATCCTCGGTGTTGGTGGTGTAGGCAGGAACCACGACGGCTCCGATGGACATGATGGCAAGATCGGCGATTGCCCATTCAGGCCTGTTTTCCGCCGAGATCATTACCCGGTCGCCAGCCTCGATCCCGTTTTCGACCAGTACCGAGGCCAGCCGGCGCACGGCATCGGCGATATCGTTCCAGCTGTAGCCGCGCCATTCATCGCCGGATTTTTCGAACAGCAATTTGCTGTCGCCGCCTTCTTCAGCATTTGCAAAGAATGCCGCCGGCAGATTCGCATCCTGAATGTAATGTGTGCCGGGTGGCCAACTTTCTTCGTTCATCCGTTCCATATCCCACTGGCCAGGGTTCGAGCGAATGCCAGATGCCCATTGAACAGACTGTAGTCAAAATTGGTGCGCGTGCAAACCGCGTTTGCCGCAATCCCGCCGGTGCTGGCCCGTGAATTCGCTGCTGAACAGAAGCGGCGCAAGGCTGAGCACACGAAGCCCGGCCGGCTATCTCTATCGTCCAGGAAAGACACATCAGGAACAGCGTTCCGGCGATTTTCAGGATCATGTGAAGCGCGGGCAGGGCGGCAGGCAGGCGTTGCTCCAAGCTGCTGTCGCAATGTCACCCGTCAGGTAACAACTTTCAGGGAACCGGTTTCACGACACAGCCTACCATCCGCTCCCACAGGAGACTGCACAGCTGACGCGCGGAATCGGCCGACATGTTGCCTGTCATGATTCGGAACAGGTTGCTTCCATCCTGCATTTTGCTGGCGCGGATGTTCAGCCCGGCATCGGCAAGGTCTGCCTGGAAACTCTGCTGCAGGGCGGCGATTTCGGTAACCGCGCCGGTTCGAGACTGGAAGGCGCCAAGCTGCACAACAAACTTGTCGTCAGAGTCAGCTGTGACAGCGTTCGTTTCGGTGGCGGTCGATGCGACTTCAGGCATCGTCCCGGTGGCCGGCAGCGCGCTGGTGGCCAGATCTGCGGCCAGAAGTGTCATGTTATCGCCTGCAGTAGTCGCTGCGGTGGCGCCCTCAGATGCTGGGCGGGCCGTCGCCGCACTGATCACGCCAGCGCTCTCGTTCTGTGATGTGACAGCCTGCTCGGTGGTTGTGCTGTTCAATGTCCTGTCGAGCGCGTTGTCTAAGGCTGCCACCGCATCATCACGCTCGCCACGAGTGCGGTCCAGTTCCTTGGTCAATTCGGCAATCTCGGCGCGGACGCCATCCAGTTCGTCTGGTGTGTGAAGAAGAGCGATTTCGCCGCGCGCTTCATCAAGACTTGCTTGCAGCTGGACGACACGCATGTTGAGCTGTTCGGCCTCGACGGTGAGTTCCGTATTGCGGGCGGTGACAGCGTTCATATCCGTCACAAGATCGTTCAGCCTGGAAACTTCCTTGCCAAGCAGAGAAACGCGGTCCCGCAACTGTTCGTTGCTGAGATTCAGTTCCACGGCGCGCTCTGCAGTGTTGCGCGCCGCCTCTGCGCCGGTCTGCAGGGCGTCAATTTCCGCCCTGAGGCCGGCCATCTGCGATTGCAGCGCTTCAGCTCTGTCCTGAGCCTGGCGCCGGCGGACTTCTTCCTCGCGCAGACGCAGCATCATGTCTTCAGCGTTCTGTTCGGCCTTCTTGACGGTGGCGGCTGCCAGCAGCGCATCATTCACATCGCATTTCGCTGCCGCAGCGTTGTTTTCGCTTGCGGTCCCAGCTGCCAGCGCTGCGGAAGACAGGGACAGCGGCGCCTGGCCGTCGGTGGCGTCCGGCGTGCAGGACGCAAGAGCAGGATGTTTGGCGACGATTGCGCGGTCAGCCTGCTGATAAAGCGCGTTGCACACATCCGCCACCATGTCGCGCGCGGCGTCACGGGCCGTTGGGCTGAGAATCTCCGCACTTTCCTCGGCGGCAAGATTGTTGAGCAACCACATTGAATACCGCGCAAGAAGCTCATCGACAGCCTGATCATCGACATCGCCGCGGCCTTCAAGCTCGGCGGCGCGCATAACCACGGACCCAGCGTAATTGCGGCGTTCGGCCCATAATCTGCCAAGCTTTGCGTCAACGAGCTCCTGCATCGCCATGATGTCGGCGAACGCCCCGCAAACAGCCCCTTGCTCGGCCATGGTGGCGTAGGTGTTCCAGCTGCCAAGATCAATCTCGGCCTGAGCCGCGCGCCACGGCGCCAGCGTCAGAGGCAGGATCAGGCAGGTGACCTTGAGGAAACGAAACAGCGACATCATACCCGGCGGGCGGTTGGCCCACCTTCAACACAAACACGGCTCGCAGTTTACGGTATCTTAACGAATTCTGTCAGGCGCAAACATCAGCTTTTCTGCTGGTTGCCGGATGGTGTCAGGCGGCCTAGCGCGAGAACTGAAGGGCGTCGCCGGCGGCGCGGATCAACGCCATGGCCTTGTTCTGCGTTTCCTCGAATTCGGCTTGCGGATCGCTGTCATACACGATGCCGGCGCCAGCCTGGATGTGGAGCTGGCCGTCCTTGACCAGAGCGGTGCGCAACGCAATGCAGGTATCGAGGTCACCAGCGGCGGAGATATAGCCGATGGCGCCCGAGTAGACACCCCGCCTGTCGGGCTCCAGATCGTCGATGATCTGCATGGCCCGAATTTTTGGCGCCCCGGACACCGTGCCTGCGGGGAAGCCGGCGATCATCGCATCGACAGCATCGAACTCGGGACGGATTTCACCTTCGACCTGCGAGGCGATATGCATCACATGGCTGTAATATTCGACTTCGTAGTTGGACTTGACCCGCACCGTTCCCGGCTTCGAAACCCGCCCGACATCATTGCGGCCAAGATCAAGAAGCATCAGATGTTCGGCGCGTTCCTTCACGTCATCCATCAGGTCCCTGGCGTTTGCGTCGTCCTCCTCGGGCGTCGCGCCGCGCTTGCGGGTGCCGGCGATCGGGCGGATGGTGACGACATCGTCGCGCAAGCGCACCAGAATTTCCGGACTTGAGCCAACGATCGCAAGATCGTCGAAGTCAAAGAAGAACAGGAACGGGGACGGATTCAGCCTGCGAAGGCTGCGATACAGGTTGATCGCCGGCAGATGAAAGGGAATGCTGAAGCGTTGCGAGAGCACGACCTGGAAAATATCTCCGGCCCGGATGTGGTCCTTGGCGCTGTCGACCATCGACAGGAAATCCTCCTGGCTGATGTTCGACTGAGGGGTTGGCAGCACCGCCTGCGGGCCGCCGGCTTCGGTCGCGGGCATCGGCGCGTCAAGAGCCTTCAAGGCGTTGGAAATCCGGCTTTGCGCGACATTCCATGCAGCCGCCGCATCATCCCATTCCGCTGGCCTGATCTGGACAACGAGGGTGATGGTGTCCTTCAGCCTGTCGAAAATGGCGATCAGGGACGGGCGTACAAGCATCGAGTCCGGCGTGTCGATCACCGTGGGATTGGCGTCCGGAATATCTTCGATATGGCGGATCATGTCATAGCCGAAATAGCCGAAAAGACCGGCGGCCATCGGCGGCAGGCTTCCTGTGTCCGGCATGGCTGATTCCGCCATCAGGGCGCGCAGTGACTCGATCGGTGCCTTGTCATCGGCGATGAACTCGCCAGCATGCGCCGCGCTACGATTGACCTCGGCTACATTGCCGCGGCAGCGCCAGACAAGGTCAGGGGCCAGCCCGATGATCGAGAAGCGACCGCGGATTTCGCCGCCCTCGACGGACTCCAGAAGGAAGGTGTTGCGACTTCCCGATGCCAGACGCAGATAGGCCGATACGGGGGTCTGGGTATCGGCGACAAGCTCGCGCGAGACAAGCTGCGGTTGCGCTGTTCCAAAGCCTGCCGCGAATGCTGAAAAGCCGTCCTCTGCCGCGGCGTCGATCATTGTGTGCCGACGAGGATCTGCTGCACCCCGCCAAGGCGCATCTGAAGGTCATGGGTTTGTGAAAGGTCGCGCGCCAGCGTCGCCAGCACGTCCTGCTGCAGCGAGCTTGCGATCACATTGGCCACAAGGTCCGATGATTCGGACAGCTCGTCTTCGGCAACCGGGATGATGGCTTCGGTGCGAACAGCAATGGCCTCTGTGCCGGTTTCGACGACGCGCGCCTCACCGACATTCTGGGCGAATACCGCGGCGGCGATCAGTCGCGCGGCTTCGTGGTCGAGACCGATACCTGTCCGGCGGAAATCCGCCGTAGTCTCGGCACTGTCGAATGACGTTGTATCCGCGACAAGGGTCTCGGCGGCTTCACGCGCCGCCTTTATCGCCTCGACCTGTTTCCAGTCTGCGGCGGCGCGTTCACGCACTTCGGCGAGGCCGCGTTCACGCGGATCTGTCTCGGCTGTCACCTCGACGATGAAGAACAGATCGTCCGCACCCTCCTGGATCGTGCTCTGCTCGTCGATATCTGATGACCAGATGGTCTCCAGAACGACACTGTCCTGGGCCAGTTCCGAACCGTCACCGGTAACGGGGTTGCCATCAATATCACTGCCGCGGCGGTCGATGTCGCTGAGCGTGACAAGGCTGCCGCTGACTTCCGCCATGGCCTCCTCCAGAGTGGCGCCGGAGGCAATGCGGTCCTCGATCTGGTTGACCTTGTCATAGATCAGGTCGGTTGCTTCCTCGAGTTGCAGCGTCGCGCGGATACCGTCGGCCACATCGGCAAGGTCGGTCTCGCCGCCTTCCTGGATCTCGTCAATGGCAAGAAGGTGCACCCCGAACGCGGACTCCGCCGGTCCTGCGATATCACCGATGCCAGCATCGAATGCGGCGTCGGCGACGCCGCCATCAAGATCGTCGCGGGTCACAAGTCCGAGATTTGTATCATCCGCTGTCCATTCCAGCATGTCGGCGGCGACAGCCTCGAAAGTCTCGCCTTGTGCAATGCGCTGACGTGCCGTGTCGGCGCTCGTCCTGTCCTCGAAAACCATCTGGCGGACGCGGCGGCGCTCGGGTGTGGTGAACTCGTCGATCCTGTCCGCGTAGGCGGCGGCCACGGTCTCATCGTCGATGTCGATGGCGTCGGCAAACATCTGCGGCGTCAGGCTGCCGACGCGGGCGCGGCGCAGCCCCGGGGCGTCGTAGCGGCTCTTCACCTCTTCATACCAGGCTGCAAGGGCGGCTTCACCGGGTTCCGCCAACGCAGCCGTATCCACGGCGACACTCACCAGTCTTGCGGAACGGCGCTCCAGCTCGTAAGCCGTCAGCGAGCGGGCGACAATCTGTGGATGGCGCGCGCCAACGGCAACAGCGCCAACGATCTGTTCACGGCGGAGAGCCTTTTCGATCCGCTGCAGATAATCAGCCTCGCTCAATCCCGCATTCGCCAGCACGCTGATGAACCTGGTCTGCGAAAAGGCGCCGAATTCATCCTGGAAAGAAGGCTCCCCGGCAACCTCGCGACGCTGCATCTCGCGCGTGACTGTCAGGCCCAGCCTGTTGGCCTCGGCATGAAACACCACCTCGCGCGCCAGCATGCCGGCCACTTCGCCAAGAAGGCCCGATTGCAGCGCCTCGCCGGTAGAGGCGTTGGGAAGGTAGCTGCGGCGGGTACGGTCGAATTCCACCGCCACCTCGCGGGGTGACAGGCTTTCATCGCCTGCCTCGATGGCCTTGTCGCTTCCGCCGATCAGTCCGGTGGTCATGTCGCCAACACCCCACAGGGCGAAACCTGCGGCGAGAAAGAGAAGAAAAACCTTCATAATGGGCGACTTGGCACCGCCGCGAATGGCCTGGAGCATCGTTGGTCCTTGCGTTTGCGTCTTACGAGGGCGCGACCGGGTGTGTTGCTGGCGCGCCTGCATGAATCTTGCGGCGTAGTTGTAAACACTCCGCCAAAGGGGGGCAATGCCAAACTCGCCCTGAGGCACCTCCAGAACGCGTGGCAGGAACATCGCATCATGGGCAAATTTTTCACAGCCACCCTCCGCAGTCAGCCTTCCGGCGCGCGCTTTTCGGGGCGAGGGGCGGGGTGACATGGCTGAGCCATGGAGGTAGGGTCCCAGTGCACAAGAACGCTGTCCGCCTCACCGGAGACCTTTTGCTATGATCATTGCTGCCAACTGGAAAATGAATCCGCCGCTCGCCGACGCTGGCGCGCTTGCCGCCGCCTATGCGGCGAGTCCGCATGACGGTGTGACGCGCATTCTGTTTCCGCCGGCTCCCTATCTTGTTCAGATGGCGATGCGCCTCGACGGCAGCGATGTGCATATTGGCGGGCAGGATTGCCATCAGGCGGAATCGGGCGCGCACACCGGTGATGTGGCGGCACACATGCTATTGGCGTGTGGCGCTGACCGGGTGCTGCTTGGACATTCCGAGCGGCGCGAGGCGCATGGTGAGAGGGACGAGCTCATCGCGGCAAAGGCGACAACGGCGATGGATGCTGGCCTGTCCGTAATGATCTGCGTCGGCGAAACACTCGATCAGCGCAAGGCCGGCACCGCCGAAAGCGTGGTGACGTCGCAGCTTGACGGGTCGGTGCCGCAGAAGATCGACGCTGACCGGTTGATGCTGGCCTATGAGCCTGTCTGGGCCATTGGCACAGGCGAAGTGGCAGGTGTCGAGGATATTGCCGCCATGCACGCCTCCATCCGCTTCTGGCTCGGTGACAGGGGAATGGCTGACGTGCCGGTCCTCTATGGCGGATCGGTCAAGCCGGAGAATGCCGATGCCATCTTTGCTGTGGAAAATGTCGACGGTGCGCTTGTCGGCGGCGCCAGCCTGAAGGCAGCGGATTTCGACGCAATCTGTTCCGCTGCCGCCCGCGCCGCCGTCGCGCGCGGTCGATAGGGTGGCGCTGGTCGGACCACCGCCGGGATGACGCGTGCATTCCCGTGAGCCGAAGCTGCGAAATAACCCCTGAAATACCCTTGAAATGCGTGGGATGTCCCCATATAACAGCGCGGTTGAGAAAAAGGCGGACGCTTCATGCAAACTCTTGTCCTGACGATCCACATCCTGATTGCGCTGGCGCTGATCGGCTCGGTGCTGTTGCAACGGTCTGAAGGTGGCGGCCTTGGAATCGGCGGTGGCGGCGGCGCTGGCGGCGGCTTCATGACGGCGCGCGGAACGGCAAACCTGATGACTCGCGTCACCGCCATCCTTGCGGCCAGCTTCTTCGCAACGTCCCTGATCCTCGCCATCATGGCTGGCCACCAGCGCGAGCCTGTATCGATTGTCGACGAGGTCATCAACGAAACGCCGGCCCCGTCCAGCGGTCCGGTGGTCCCGACCACCGAATAACGCCAGCCGCCGGGCATGGATTTGTCAAGCAACAAATCCCGCGAAAAACACCATATGATGTGATTTTGCCACTTATCAAAGTCCGAATCTTGCGGTAATAAAGTGGCCCATGCCGAGATACATATTTATCACTGGTGGCGTGGTCTCCTCTCTTGGAAAAGGACTCGGTGCCGCTGCCCTTTCCGCGCTCCTGCAGGCGCGTGGATACAAGGTTCGCCTCCGCAAGCTCGATCCCTATCTGAATGTCGATCCGGGCACGATGTCCCCGACCCAGCATGGCGAAGTGTTCGTCACCGATGACGGGGCGGAGACTGACCTCGACCTTGGCCATTACGAACGGTTCACAGGTGTCCATGCCAAGCGGTCGGACAATGTGACGACGGGCCGGATCTATTCCGATGTTCTGGCGCGTGAACGGCGCGGTGATTATCTTGGCGCCACGAGCCAGGTGATTCCGCATGGCACCGATGCCATCAAGGAGTTCGTCAGATCGAACCATGACGACGAGGATTTCGTTCTGTGCGAAATCGGGGGCACGGTCGGTGACATTGAATCGCTCCCTTTCCTCGAGGCGATCCGCCAGCTTGGCAATGAGCTTGGCCGTGAGCAGACATGCTTCCTTCATGTCACGCTGATCCCCTATATAGCGGCCGCCGGCGAGTTGAAAACCAAGCCGACGCAGCATTCGGTGAAGGAGTTGCAGTCTGTAGGTATCCAGCCCGATATCCTGCTGTGCCGAACCGAACATCCGCTTCCCGAAGAACAGCGCGGCAAGATCGCGCTCTTCTGCAATATCAGGCCTTCGGCTGTCATCCTTGCCATGGATGTGAACAACATTTACGAGGTGCCGCTCTCCTATCACGCGCAGGGACTTGACGCCGAGGTGATGCGCCATTTCGGGCTTGCTGAGGAAGCCCCGGATCTTGAAGCCTGGACGCAGATCTGCGACGGCATCGCAAACCCGGACAGCGAGGTGACCATTGCCATCGTCGGCAAATACACATCGCTTCAGGACTCCTACAAATCGCTTGGCGAGGCGTTGGTTCACGGTGGTATCGCCAATCGTGCCAAAGTCCGTATCGAATGGATCGATTCCGAGCTTTTCGAGACCGAGGAGGCCGCTATCGAGGGGCTTCATCATGTCAGCGGCATTCTGGTTCCGGGCGGATTTGGCGAACGCGGGTCGGAAGGAAAGATCCGCGCCATCACATTCGCGCGGGAACATCGGATTCCCTATCTTGGCATCTTCTTCGGGATGCAGATGGCTGTCCTGGAGACAGCGCGGAACCTGGCGGGCATGAAAGGGGCGGGGTCTTCTGAATTCGGTGAGCCTGACATACCGCTCGTCGGCCTCATGACCGAATGGACGTCAGGCAATGAAACACTTCAGAGAAGCGCCGAGGACGACCTTGGCGGCACGATGCGTCTCGGGGCCTATCCCTGTCTTCTGGAGGAAGGCACCCTGGCGCGCGACATGTATGGCGCTGGCGAGATATCGGAAAGGCACCGGCACCGCTATGAGGTGAACATCGCTTTCCGGGACAAGCTGGAGAGCGCCGGCATGCGGTTTTCCGGGCTGTCGCCTGACGGCACTCTTCCAGAGATTGTTGAACGACCCGATCATCCGTGGTTTGTTGCTGTGCAGTTCCACCCTGAACTGAAGTCGAAGCCGTTTGATCCGCACCCGCTGTTCACAGGCTTTGTCGCCGCATCGATGGAGAAATCACGGCTTGTCTGATGCCGCTGGCAGGTGGCGGTGATGACGGAAGAGAGCAAACCATGGCCATGCTTCACATTTCCAAAGTGCCCTGTGGGGGTGACAGTCCGCTTCTGCTGATTGCCGGCCCTTGCCAGATCGAGGGGCGCGATCATGCGCTGATGTGTGCCGAACGGCTTGCCGGCATGGCGGCCGAAGCCGGCATGGGCTTTGTCTATAAATCCTCCTTCGACAAGGCGAACCGCACCTCTGCCGGCGCGGCGCGCGGCGTTGGAATTGAAGAGGGGCTCAAGATTTTCGAAGCCGTGAAGGACACTGTCGGCTGTCCGGTGCTGACCGATGTTCATCTTCCCGAACAGTGCGCTCCGGTGGCTGAAATCGTCGATGTTCTTCAGATTCCGGCCTTTTTGTGCCGACAGACAGATCTTCTTGTCGCCGCGGCAATGACCGGTACCGTCATCAATGTGAAGAAGGGGCAGTTCCTTGCCCCATGGGACATGAAACATGTTGCCAAGAAGATCACCGGGGCCGGCAATGACAGGGTCATGCTGACCGAGCGCGGCACCTCCTTCGGATACAACACGCTTGTCTCGGACATGCGCGGCCTGCCGCAGATGGCCGATCTGGGCCATCCGGTAATCTTTGACGCCACCCATTCCGTGCAGCAGCCCGGCGGGCTTGGCGGCAGTTCCGGCGGACAGCGCGAATTTGTGCCGGTGCTGGCGCGCGCGGCTGTGGCTGTCGGTGTGAGCGGCCTGTTCATGGAAAGCCATCAGGACCCGGACAATGCGCCGTCGGACGGTCCGAACATGCTGCCGCTTGACGCCATGCCGCCGGTTCTGGGAATGCTGCAGCGCATCGAGGCGGCGCGGCGGGAGTAACAGTGGCCGCATCATCGCAGGCCACACCATCATCGGGGGACGATAACCATGAGCGCCATTGAAGACATCCAGGCACGTGAAATTCTCGACTCACGCGGCAATCCGACAGTCGAGGTCGATGTGATCCTCGAGGATGGCGGCTTTGGCCGCGCGGCTGTGCCGTCCGGTGCCTCGACAGGGGCCTTTGAAGCTGTGGAGCTTCGCGACGGCGACAAGGAGCGCTATGGCGGCAAGGGAGTGATGAAGGCCGTCGATGCGGTGAATTTTGAAATATTCGATGCGCTTGCCGGGGCAGACGCCCTTGACCAGGCAGGTCTCGACCAGGCGATGATCGAGCTGGACGGCACCGAAAACAAGGCCCGCCTCGGGGCGAATGCGCTGCTTGGCGTATCGATGGCGACGGCGCGCGCGGCAGCGGACTCCGTCGGCATGCCGCTCTGGCGCTATCTTGGCGGTGTTCACGCGCATCTTCTTCCCACGCCGATGATGAATATCATGAATGGGGGCGCGCATGCCAACAACGCCCTTGATGTCCAGGAATTCATGGTGATGCCGGTTGGCGCCCAGGATTTCCGGGATGCGGTGAGAATGGGCGCGGAAATCTTCCACGCGCTGAAATCATTGCTGTCGCAGGCGGGTCATTCCACAGCCGTGGGTGATGAAGGGGGCTTTGCACCGGCCATCAACTCGACAGACGAGGCGCTGGACTACATCCGCCGCTCGATCGAGACGGCTGGTTACGAGGTCGGCAAGGATGCGCTGATTGCGCTTGATGCCGCCGCAACCGAGCTGTACCGGGACGGCAAATACCATCTTGAGGGCGAGGGACGCAGCCTGACCTCGGCTGAAATGGTCGATATGTGGGCAGGGCTTGTCGCCAATCATCCGATTGTCTCGCTTGAGGACCCGATGGATGAGGAGGACTGGGACGGATTTGCCGCGCTGACCGCAAAGGTCGGCGACAAGGTTCAGATCGTCGGAGATGACCTGTTTGTGACCAATGCCAGCCGGCTTGCGCGCGGGATCACAGAAGGCTCGGCTAACGCCATTCTCGTCAAGGTCAACCAGATCGGCACGCTTTCGGAAACACTTCAGGCCGTGGACATGGCGCAAAAGGCAGGGTTTGGCGTGGTGATCTCGCATCGCAGTGGCGAGACCGAGGACAGTTTCATCGCCGATCTGGCAGTCGCTACAAATGCCGGCCAGATCAAGACAGGATCGCTCTCGCGCTCTGACAGGCTGGCGAAATACAACCAGCTGCTGCGCATCGACGAGGAGCTGGACGCGTCCGGTCTGTTTGCCGGACGGCAGGTTCTTCGCGGCTAGGTGAAATTAACAAAAACCTAAGGATTCTGGCGATTCGCTTTTTTCTTGACCTGGTGAATCGGCTTTGATTCACTTGCCCCATCAGGTGATATTCACCGCCAGCAACAGGGGCATGACATGTACGCGGCACGCCAGAGATTCATGGTGATGATGGGAAGCGCGCTGCTTCTCTCCTCGGTTGTCCTGTTTTTCGGATTTCACATCTTCGCCGGTGAGCGGGGCATCCTAGCCCGTCCCGAACTCGACCGGAAAATCATGCTTGCCGAGGAAAAGCTTGAATTGCTGAACAGGCATCATGCCTTCCTGTCCCAACGGATCGAATTGATGCAGGCGGATTCGCTTGATGCGGACATGCTGGAAGAGACAGCCCGCGCCGAGCTTGGGCTCTATGCGCCGAACGATGTCATTATTACAATCGACTTGTCGAATTTGAAATTTTCGGACATTTCTGAAAATTCAAATGTAAACTGAATTTCAGTTTATTCATAAAATATTCAATAAAAACAGAATAATAAAATAATTGAAAAAATTGTTTTTTCGGTGAACCCTTCTGCTGTGAGGCATGGAATCTGCACGCCATGCTGTCCGAAACAGGGATGTGAGGGGGAGCCCCATGGCCGAAACGGCGAAAGCACAACGCAAACGCAAGCCAGGGCGACCGCCAAAGGCGGCGCGCGGGGCCAGCGCGGTAAATGACATGCCGCCGCAGGATGAACTTGTCACCATGTATCGTGACATGCTGCTGATCCGCCGCTTCGAGGAAAAGGCCGGACAGCTTTACGGCATGGGCCAGATTGGTGGTTTCTGCCATCTCTATATCGGCCAGGAGGCTGTTGTTGTCGGCCTGCAGTCTGTCAGCCGGCCAGGGGATACGGTTGTCACCTCATATCGCGATCATGGCCACATGCTCGCCTGCGGGATGGATGCCGATGGTGCGATGGCGGAGCTCACCGGCCGCGAGGGCGGGTATTCGCGCGGCAAGGGCGGCTCGATGCACATGTTCAGCCGCGAAAAGAATTTCTTCGGGGGCCATGGCATTGTCGGTGCGCAGGTGCCGATCGGCTGCGGTCTGGCATTCTCCCACAAATACCGTGACGAGGCGAATGTGTGTCTGACCTATCTTGGCGACGGCGCGGTCAACCAGGGACAGGTTTATGAAAGCTTCAACATGGCGGCCCTGTGGGATCTGCCTGTCCTGTTCGTGATCGAGAACAACCAGTATGGCATGGGCACGGCGGTAACCCGCGCCGCGGCTGGACGTTCGCTCGCCGATCGCGGGGCCGCCTACGGCATTCCTGGTCGTCAGGTTGACGGCATGGATGTTCTTGCGGTCCGCGCAGCCGGCGCCGAGGCGCTGGAGCACTGCCGCAGCGGCAAGGGTCCGTACATTCTCGAGATGAAGACCTATCGCTATCGCGGTCACTCGATGTCCGATCCGGCGAAATACCGCACGCGTGAAGAGGTCGATGCCATGCGCAAGCAGCATGATCCGATCGATCAGCTGCGCGATGTGCTGCTGAAGCAGGAGCTCACCGAGGAGGCGCTCAAGACAATCGACTCCGACGTGAAGGCTGTTGTCTTGCGTGCCACGGAATTCGCCCAGACAAGCCCGGAGCCCGACCCGTCGGAGCTGTTCACCGATATTCTGCTGCCTGTCGCCGGCCGCACCGCAAGCGTGGAGGGCTGACCCATGGCGATCGAAATCCTGATGCCGGCGCTGTCGCCGACCATGGAAGAAGGAACCCTGGCGAAATGGCTTGTTGCCGAGGGCGATGCCGTTCGAAGCGGTGATGTGATCGCCGAGATCGAGACGGACAAGGCGACCATGGAGGTCGAGGCGCTGGACGATGGCACCATTGGCAAGCTTCTTGTACCTGCCGGCACCGAGGCGGTGAAGGTCAATATGGCTATCGCCATGCTGTTGGAAGAGGGCGAAAGCGCTGATGCGATTGCGACGCCAACTGCGGTGGCGACACCGGTACCCGCGGTGAATGCGCCGGCAGCTGCCGCGTCACCTGCCGCGCCGCCCACCCTCGAGACAGTAGGGAACGATCCTGTCGCCGCCGGCGAGATGAGCGAGATCACGGTGCGCGAGGCTCTGCGCGACGCAATGGCCGAGGAAATGCGGGCGGATGACCGCGTCTTTGTGATGGGCGAGGAGGTTGCCGAATATCAGGGTGCCTACAAGGTCACCCAGGGGCTGCTTGCCGAATTCGGTCCGAAGCGGGTGATCGACACGCCGATCACCGAACAGGGTTTTGCCGGTCTTGGCGTCGGCGCCGCCTTTGGCGATCTTCGACCGGTGATCGAGTTCATGACCTTCAATTTCGCCATGCAGGCGATTGACCAGATCATCAATTCGGCAGCGAAGACGCTGTACATGTCTGGCGGGCAAATGGGATGCCCGATTGTGTTTCGCGGCCCTAACGGCGCGGCAAGCCGGGTCGCGGCGCAGCATTCGCAATGCTACGCCAGCTGGTACGCGCATTGTCCGGGGCTGAAGGTGGTGTCGCCCTGGTCGGCAGCGGACGCAAAGGGCCTTCTGAAGGCCGCGATCCGCGATCCGAACCCGGTCATTTTCCTCGAGAATGAGGTGATGTACGGGCAGAGCTTCGATGTGCCGGATGATGAGGACTGGGTTGTCCCGATCGGCCGCGCCAATATCGTGCGCGAGGGAAGCGATGTCACCATCACGGCCTTCTCGATCATGGTGGGCCGTGCGCTGGAAGCTGCAGAACGGCTGGCCGAGCAGGGAATTTCCGCAGAGGTGATCGATCTTCGCACCATCCGCCCGCTTGATACTGAAACCATTGTCAATTCAGTGAAAAAGACATCTCGGCTGATCACCTGTGAAGAGGGCTTCCCCTTTGCCGGCGTCGGCTCGGAGATTGCGATGCAGGTGATGGAGCAGGCCTTTGACTGGCTCGACGCGCCGGTGGCGCGGGTGACCGGCAAGGATGTGCCGATGCCCTATGCCGCCAATCTCGAAACGCTGGCACTGCCGCAGGTTGATGACATTGTGGCCACGGCGCTGGCCACCTGCGAAGGCTTCAGGGGGGCATAGGAATGGCGATCGATATTCTGATGCCGGCGCTGTCGCCGACCATGGAGACAGGGACCCTGGCGAAATGGAATGTGGCTGTCGGTGACACCGTTCGCAGCGGCGATGTGATCGCCGAGATCGAGACCGACAAGGCGACCATGGAGGTAGAGGCTGTCGATGAGGGTGTCCTGGCCGCCATTCTGGTCGAGGGCGGCACCGAGGGCGTCGCCGTCGGCACCGCCATCGCACGTCTTGCCGAGGATGGTGAGAGCGCGACCGATGTCGCCGCCGCGCCGGTCGTTGCGCCGGTTGGGGTGCCGTTGGCGGCGCCTGCCACCCCGCCCGCAGAAGCTGCTCCGCCAGCCGCGCCCGCAGCAGCGGCTCCGGTGCAGGCTGCAGCCCCGCAAAAAGCTCCGGCAACGGGAGGAGCACGCATTTTCGCCAGCCCGCTGGCCCGCCGCATTGCCGGCGACAGCGGTGTTGATCTGGCAGCCCTGTCCGGCAGCGGCCCGCATGGCCGGATCCTGCGCCGTGATGTCGAGGCGGCGGTTGGCGCCCCGGCATCCGCGCAGTCAGCATCATCTGCTTCGTCGCCGGCTGCTCTGCCGGCATCGCCCGGGGCAAGCCATGTCGAGCCGAACAGCCAGATGCGAAAGATCATCGCCGAGCGGCTGCAGCAGTCGAAAGCCACCGCGCCGCATTTCTATCTGACGGTTGATTGCGAGATCGACACGCTTCTTGAATCGCGAAAGATGATGAATGAGCGCGCGCCGGAAGGCGTGAAGGTCTCAGTCAATGATCTGATCATCCGCGCCGCCGCGATGGCGCTGATCAAGGTGCCGAAGGCGAACGCCTCATGGGAAGGCGACACTACGCGCCTGTTCCACCATGCCGATATCGCCATGGCTGTGGCGGTTGATGGCGGGCTAGTCACCCCGGTGATCTGGGCAGCCGAGCAGAAAGGGCTTGCCGAGATTGCCGGCATCAGCCGCGATCTGGCCGCCCGCGCCCGCGAAGGCCGGCTCGCGCCTGAGGAATTTTCCGGCGGCAGCTTCACCATTTCCAATCTTGGCATGTATGGCATCCGCGAATTCGCCGCGGTTATCAACCCGCCGCAGGGAGCGATTCTGGCGGTTGGTGCCGGCGAGGAGCGCCCGGTTGCGCGCAACGGCCAGCTTGCCGTGGCAACGGTGATGACAGTCACGCTGTCGGCTGACCATCGTGTTGTTGACGGCGCTGTCGGGGCCGAATGGCTGCAGGCCTTCAAGGGCTTCATCGAAGCCCCCGTGACAATGCTGCTGTAGCGGCGGGAGACGTCATCATGGCACAGGAAACCCATTTCGATCTGGTCGTCATTGGCGGCGGCCCCGGCGGTTATGTCGCCGCCATCCGCGCCGCGCAGCTGAAGCAGAAGGTGGCGCTTGTCGAGCGCGAGCATCTTGGCGGAATCTGCCTGAACTGGGGCTGTATTCCGACGAAGGCTCTGCTTCGCGCTGCCGAACTCCGCCATTCCATCGACGAGATGAAGGATTTCGGAATCACCATCAGCGGCTAGGTCAGCATCGACCTTCCCGCCGTGGTGAAACGCTCGCGCAAGGTCGCCGGCAGGCTGTCGATGGGGGTGGCGCATCTGCTGAAGAAGAACAAGGTCGCGGTTTTCGACGATCTGGCGACGCTTGGCCCACAGAAAGGCGGCAGTCGGGAGGTTCACTTGGCAAGCGGACAAATTCTTGCAGCGAAGAATGTGATCCTTGCCACTGGCGCACGGGCGCGGGCGCTTCCGGGGATCGAGGCTGACGGCAAAGCCATCTTGACCTATCGCGAGGCGATGGTGCCGGAGACAATGCCGGCATCGCTGGTGATCATAGGGTCGGGCGCAATCGGGGCGGAATTCGCCTCCTTCTATCTCGACATGGGGGTGGATGTAACGCTGATCGAGGCGATGGACAGGATCCTGCCTGTCGAGGATGCCGAGATCTCCGACTTTGTCAAAAAGGCCTTCATCAAACGTGGCATGAAGATCATTACCGGCGCGCGTCTTGCCAGCCTGAAAACGGGCAAGGGCGGGGTGAGGGCAAGTTTCGAGGGTGATCTTGCCGATGTCAGCGCCGAGCGCGCCATTCTGGCGGTCGGCATCACCGGCAACACGGAAAATCTGGGACTTGACGGCACCGCCGTGAAGGTGGACCGCGGCCATATCGTCACTAACCAGTGGGGCGCGACCGGCGAGCCGGGCGTCTACGCGATTGGTGATGTGACAGGGCCGCCCTGGCTGGCCCATAAGGCAAGCCACGAAGGGATCATCTGCGTCGAGAAGATGCTTGGAGAGCCGGATGTCCATGCCATCGGCGAAGGGGCGGTGCCCGGCTGCACCTATTGCCGTCCTCAGGTGGCGTCTGTCGGTATGACCGAGCAGGCGGCGAAGGATGCCGGATATGATATCCGCGTTGGCCGCTTCCCGATGCTGGCGAATGGCAAGGCCATCGCGCTCGGGGATGATCAGGGGCTGATCAAGACGGTCTTCGACAAGAAGACGGGAGAGCTTCTCGGGGCGCATATGGTTGGGCCGGAAGTGACCGAACTGATCCAGGGCTATGCTGTGGCGCGCACGCTGGAAGCCACCGAGGCCGAACTGATGCAGACCATTTTCCCGCATCCGACCCTGTCCGAGGCGATGCATGAATCGGTTCTTGACGCATATGGTCGCGCCATCCACTTCTAGAGTGCCGGTCCATGGCTACCCATGCTAGGAAACCCAGGCAGCATCAAAGGGCCCTTGAAAACGCATGCCGCAGGTAAATACGAGCAAAGGCGCCGCGCGCCACCCTGAGAAACGCCGCAATCCGGACCGTCCGCAGCCGCGGCGCCCGGACTGGTTGCGCGTAAAGGCGCCTGTATCAGCCGAATATGGCGCGACGCGCGCTCTGATGCGCGAGCATAATCTTGTTACCGTCTGTGAAGAGGCGGCCTGCCCGAATATTGGCGAATGCTGGGCGCAGAAACACGCCACCATGATGATCCTCGGGTCGGTATGCACGCGCGCCTGCGCCTTCTGCAATGTCGCCACCGGGCGGCCCGACCTTCTGGACCCGCACGAGCCGCAGCATGTCGGCGAGGCGGTGGCGAAGCTCGGCCTTCGCCATGTCGTGATCACCTCGGTCGACCGTGATGATCTGGAGGATGGCGGGGCGGAGCATTTCGCGCAGACCATCACCGCGATCCGCGCACAGTCGCCGGGCACCACGGTGGAGATCCTCACGCCGGACTTTCTTCGCAAGGATGGCGCGCTCGAAATTGTCGTCGAGGCCCGCCCCGATGTCTTCAATCACAATATGGAGACGGTGCCGCGCCTCTATCCCTCGATCCGGCCCGGCGCGCGCTATTTCCATTCGCTGTCGATCCTGCAGCAGGTCAAGAAGCTAGACCCGTCGATCTTCACCAAATCCGGCATCATGGTCGGTCTTGGCGAGAGCGACGAGGAGGTCGGGCAACTCATGGATGACCTTCGCAGCGCCGATGTCGATTTCATGACGATTGGCCAGTATCTGCAGCCGACGCCGAAACATGCGCCGGTAGACAGGTTTGTCGAGCCGTCCATTTTCGAGAGCTACGCCAAGCTTGGCCGCGCCAAGGGTTTCCTTCTGATGTCATCGACTCCGCTGACGCGTTCCTCCTATCACGCCGACGCCGACTTTGCCGCCTTGCAGCAGGCTCGCAACGCAACGCTCGGGGCCTCTGCATGACCGTTCACGCCGAAAAGAGGGTGGTGCCCCACCGGCCGGAGCAGCTCTATGCCCTTGTCGCCGATGTCCGCCGCTACCCCGAATTCCTGCCATGGTGCATGGCCGCCCGCATTAGGGAACAGGATGAGCGGGCATTGAGCGCCGATCTCATTATCGGCTTTCAGATGTTCCGCGAGCGTTTCACCTCTCACGTCGAACTGGATCCGGAAGCTCTTGAAATAAATGTCAAATATGCTGAGGGCCCCTTCCGCTACCTGAGCAACAGCTGGCGGTTTCTTCCGCATCAGGATGGCTGCGAGATCGATTTCTATGTCGATTTCGAATTCAATTCGCGGTTGCTGCAGTCGGTGATCGAAACGCTTTTCACCGAGGCTGTCCGCCGCATGGTCAAGGCGTTCGAGGGCCGTGCCGACGCTCTTTATGGCCGCCCGCCTGCCCGGATCAGCACTCGCAGCGCCACCCAGTCCTGACACTGCCAGGACTGGCTCTTCATCGATCGGTGCTGTCAGGCGCCAAGCCCGTCCAGGAAAAGGTTCATGGCTGTCTTGGCGGCGCTTGTCCGGATGGCTGTCCGGTCCCCGTCGAACTGGCAGCGGCTGGTGACGACTTCGCCGCCGCGCACCGCAAGGCCGAACCAGACAAGTCCGACAGGTTTTTCAGCGCTGCCGCCGCCGGGGCCTGCGATGCCGGTGACGGCCACAGCGATATGACAGAGCGGGGCCGCCGCCAGAGCCCCAGATGCCATTTCCGCCGCTGTTTCTCTCGACACCGCGCCATGCGCGGCAAGGGTGGCTTCGGCCACGCCAAGAAGGTCGGATTTCGCGGCATTGCTGTAGGTGACAAAGCCACGATCCAGAACGGTGGACGCGCCGGAAATGTCGGTGAGGGCTGCCGCCACCATGCCACCGGTGCAGGATTCAGCGACAGTCAGCATCGCCTGCTTTCGAGACGCGCCGGCGATCACCTTGGCGGCAAGGGTGGCGAGGGCCTGATCGTTGCTGTCGGTCATAACATGCCTGTCAGCGCTAGCTGCAACAGATAGAGACAGACAGCCGCGAGGACGCCGGCAACGATGTCATCCGCCATCACACCGAGACCGCCTGGAAACCGTTCCGCCATTCGAACCGGTCCCGGTTTGGCGATATCGAACAGGCGGAACATGAGGAAGGCCGCAAGCCACCAGCGCCAGTCAAGAGGCACGACAAGAAGCGTGATCCACTGGCCGGCCACCTCGTCGATAATGATTTCCTTGGCGTCCTTCCTGCCGGTGACGGTCTCAAAGATCGTCGCCGCGCGGATACCGAGAACGCTCACGACAAGAACGCCGATTTCAAGGCTCCAGCCCCCGATCGTCGCAAGCCCCACCGCCGGCAGGAGCGCCGCTGCCGATCCCCAGGTTCCGGGGGCAGGGCGCAGATGGCCGACCGGGCCAAGCGTGGCCAGCATCATCCATAGCCGGTTCTGCGCAGGGCTCCGGTCCATCGCGCTATCCCGTGTGCCTGATCGGGGTTCCGGTGAACGCCAGCGTGGCGGTTGCCTGCGCGGCAATGCCTTCACCGCGGCCGGTGAAGCCCAGCTTTTCAGAGGTGGTCGCCTTTACCGCCACCCTCTCGATATCAATGTCGGCAAGGGCGGCGATTCGTTTGCGCATGGCCTCGCGATACGGGCCGACCTTCGGTGTCTCACAGATCAGTGTCAGGTCAAGATGCAGGATGACGGCGCCCCGCCCCGCGCAGCGTTCGCTTGCGAAGGTCAGGAACTGACCGCTCTCGGCATCCTTCCAGCGCGCTTCCGACGGCGGGAAATGCGATCCGATGTCACCATCGGCAAGCGCCCCGAAAATGGCGTCGCACAGCGCATGGAGACCGACATCGCCATCGGAATGCGCGGCCAGTCCCCGGTCATGCGGGATCTCGACGCCGGCAAGGATCACCGGTCCGGGGGTATCACCGAATCTGTGCACATCAAAGCCGTTGCCTGTTCGGATGTCGGGAAGGGGCGTGTCAGATGGCATGTCCATGTCTCCCTGGCCGGACAGGCCGGAGGTGAGGGCCGAAAGAATGGCGAAATCGGCGGGCGTGGTCAGTTTCATCAGCCTTTCATCGCCAGGCACCGCGGCAATGGGCTCTCCGGCTGCCTCGAACAGCAGAATGTCGTCGGTGACCTCCACTGCCGGATCATGGGCGTCGTGAAGCGCCACAAGCCTGTCGAGGCGGAACATCTGCGGCGTCTGCGCCCTGCCAAGCCTGCTGCGGTCCGATGTACCGGTCACATTGCCGCCATCAAGCAGTTTCAGTGTATCAACGACAGGCAGGACAGGCAGTGCCGCCGCCGCGCCATCATGCATCGCGTCCAGCAACCTGGTGATCATGGCGCCGTCAAGCCAGGGGCGCGCCGCATCATGGATGGAGACAAGATCGACTCCGGCGCCGGCAGCTGCCGCAAGGCCGGCGCGCACCGAATCCTGACGCCGTACGCCGCCGGTGCAGATGCGAACACGCGGATCATCGGCAAGACCGGCCAGTGCATCGCGGGCAGCGGTTTCGCGGCCATCGGCGACAACCATCACAAGGCGCGCTGTTGCCGGATGCGCAAGGAAAGCCGCCGCTGCATGCGCCAGCACCGGCTTCCCGGCGAAAAGACGAAACTGTTTTTCGATACCATCACCCATGCGTCTGCCGCCGCCGGCGGCGACAATCACTGCGGCAAGGGAAAAGGCCGGCGAGGATGGAGACGAAGCTGTCATGGTTTTCTTATCCCCAAACGCATGAGCGAAGTCCATGATTATCAGGCGCAATCAATGTCGCCTGATGATATGAAATAACTGGAAAAGCTGCCTTCTTTTGGGGCAATATGCCTGAAATTTCGGCAATTCGGTTGCTGTTCCAGTCCTGTATCAACCTGGCGGGTTTGTGATGACCCTTTCCATCGGCGGCATCCCGGTGCCGCATGCAGCCATTCTGGCACCCATGTCCGGTGTGACAGACATGCCCTTCCGCCGCGCCGTGCGGCGCGCCGGCGGTGGCCTTGTCGTCACCGAGATGGTGGCAAGCGCAGCGATCCTGCGAGACGTGAAGTCTGAGATGCGGAAACTGCGCACCGATACCGTCAGCGAGGTGCCGCTGTCGGTGCAGCTTGCCGGCTGGGACCCGCAGATCATGGCGGAAGCAGCGCGGATTGCTGCCGATCTGGGCGCAACCTTCGTCGATATCAACATGGGATGTCCGGCAAAGAAGGTGACCGGCAAGCTTTCGGGATCGGCGCTGATGCGTGACGAGCCGTTGGCGGGTGCCATTCTGCAGGCGGTGAGCAGGGCCGTTGACGTGCCGGTCACGCTGAAAATGCGTCTTGGGTGGGATGATGACAGCCTGAATGCCCCGTCCATCGCCAGGCGTGCCGCTGATGCAGGTGTCGCCATGCTGGCGGTCCATGGTCGCACAAGATGCCAGATGTATAACGGCAGCGCGGACTGGCGTGCTGTCCGCGCTGTTGTCGAGGCCGTTGACATGCCGGTCATCGTCAATGGAGATATCCGTGACATGAGCGACGTCAGCGCGGCCATGGCGGCAAGCGGCGCGTCAGGTGTGATGATCGGGCGCGGTGCCCAGGGACGGCCATGGCGCCTGGCGCAGGCCGGCGATTTGCTGAGCGGGCGCGCTGTCCGGCCAGACCCCTGCATTGCCGAGCGTCATGGCATGATGCAACAGCATCTGGACGACATGCTGACCCACTACGGCACGCCGGCGATGCGTCTGGCGCGCAAGCATATTGCCTGGTACGCGCACGGCCTTGCCGGGGCGGCAGACCTGCGCGACATCGCCAACAACACCACTGACGCCGATGTCGTCTTTGCCGCTGTTGACAGATTCTTTGCCGGTCTCCACGAAGCGGAGGCTGCCTGATGGACGAGGTTATGGCGCAGAAGCTGGGTGACGAGGCAGCTCACATCCTTGCCAGCCTGCCAAATCCGGTGTTTCTTCTTGATGGCGACGACAGGTTCCTGTTCCTGAACCATGCCGCCGAGATGTTCTTTGATTCGAGCGCGGCGATGCTGCGGGGCGCGCCGCTGTCTTCCCAGATACCGTCAGATTCCAGTCTTCTGGCCCTTCTGGCCAGGTCCCGTTCGCAGATGGCGTCGGTGGCTGACCAGGGAATAGAGGTCGCAAGCCCGCGGATCGGTCTTCGCCTGCTCAACGTCCAGATCGCCCCCTTTGGCGACCGAAATATGAATGAGCCCAATTCTGCGCATGGCGCCGCGCGCGAAGGGCGGATGCTGGTGACGCTGCAGGAACGCGCGCTTGCCGAGCGGCTTCGCGGCCAATCGATGTTCCATGGTGCGGCGCGTTCCATTTCCTCGATGGCCGCGTTGCTTGCCCATGAGGTGAAAAACCCGCTGGCCGGAATCAAGGGGGCCGCGCAGCTGCTGCAGGCGGATCTGTCACCCGAAAACCAGGAATTCGCGCGCATGATTGTCGAGGAGACCAACCGCGTGACAGCCCTTCTTGACAGGATGGAAGGTTTTGCCGGCGGCGGGCAGGCACCGCTTGCACCTGTCAACATCCATGAAATCCTTGACCATTGCCTGCGGATTTCGACAGCAAGCTATGGTGACCGGCTTGCCGTGAAGCGTCGGTACGACCCCTCGCTTCCTCCTGTCGAGGGACATCGCGATCTGCTCATTCAGGCCTTCCTAAATATTGTGAAGAATGCTTTTGAAGCTACTGAAAAAAAATCAGAATTAACTATCGTTACTTCCTATGCACGGGGTCGGCGTCTGAATGGCGGCGGTGCGGCGCGTCTGCATGTCCCGATCCAGGTCGAGGTGATTGATAATGGTCCCGGCATCGCGCCAGAGCTGCGGGACCATATCTTTGATCCGTTTGTGTCGGGCAAGAGCGGGGGCAGTGGCCTCGGACTTGCCCTTGTCGCCTCGGTTGTGGCGGATCATGGCGGGCTGGTAGAGGTGGACTCCGTTCCCGGCCGCACTGTCTTCCGGATCAATTTCCCGACTGCGGGGCAGGGAGGCGGCGCATGAACGGCAAGCCGGCGCACATCCTTGTGGCTGAAGATGACAAGTCGGTTCGGCTTGTGGTGCAGCAGGCTTTGGCCCGCCAGGGCTATACAGTGCAGTCCAGCGGGACAGCCGCGGGGCTGTGGAAGCTCATTGAGACTGGGCGCGGCGATGTGCTGATCTCGGACATCGCACTTCCCGATGGTGATGCGCTTGATCTTCTGCCGCGCATACAGGAACAGCGGCCCGACATGCCGGTGATTGTGATGAGTGCACGATCGACACTGCTGACCGCGGTGAAGGCGCAGCAGACCGGTGTGTTCGAATATCTGCCGAAGCCGTTCGAGCTTCGCAGCCTTGTCGATGCGACGAGCCGCGCCGTCAGCAGTATTGGCCAGTCGCGCCCCACCGCATCCATGCAGGCCGGTGTCGAGGAGGGAGGGCCGCTTGTTGGCCGCTCGCGCCCGATGCAGGACATCTTCAAGGCCATGGCGAGGGTGGTTGGCACCGATTTGACCGTGCTGATCACCGGCGAAAGCGGGACCGGCAAGGAATTGGTGGCCCGCGCGCTCCATGATCTCGGATCGCGCCGGTCAGGGCCGTTTGTGCCGATCAACATGGCGGCGATCCCGCGAGATCTTGTGGAGTCCGAATTGTTCGGCCATGAGAAAGGGGCCTTTGTCGGGGCGGACAGCCGCATGTCCGGGCGCTTCGAACAGGCCGAAGGCGGCAGCCTGTTCCTCGATGAGGTCGGGGACATGCCGCCGGAGGCACAGACACGTCTTCTCCGGGTTCTGCAGGATGGGGAATATCTGCCTGTCGGGGCGCATCGACCAGTAAACGCCAATGTACGCATCATTGCCGCGACGAACCACAACCTTCAGCAGTTGATGCAGCAGGGGCTTTTCCGGGAAGACCTGTTCTATCGCCTGAATGTCGTGCCGCTCCGCCTGCCGCCTCTCCGCGAGCGGACCGAGGATATCGGACCGCTGGTCAACCATTTCCTGAAGCAGGCGTCGGCTGGCGGGCTGCCGGCGAAGCGCTTCACGCCTGATGCGGTCCGGGCTCTTGCCACGTGGAACTGGCCCGGCAATGTGCGCGAGCTTGAAAATCTGGTGCGCCGCCTTCAGGTCCTTGTCGGAGACGATACCATTTCCGCCGCGATGGTCGAAAGCGAGCTTGCCGCCGTGCGACCTGTCGAGGCGCAGCCCATCGAGGTGGAAAGCCTGTCCGGATCGGTCGACCAGCACATCCGCCGGTATTTCGGGTCGCTTGACGGCGCGGTGCCGCCTCCGGGGCTTCACGCGCGCATCCTTCGCGAGGTTGAGCATCCGTTGATTGTCGCAACGCTGGAAATCACCCGCGGCAACCAGGTGAAGGCCGCAGAGATCCTCGGGATCAACCGGAACACGCTTCGCAAGCGGATACGCGAGCTTGGCATATGGTCGGGCAAATGACCGGCAGGGCGGAAATGACGCCGGCGCGTCCCGGGCTGCTGCTGCGCTTCTCGGAGAACAGGATCGGCTATCTGGCGGTTCTGGCCGCGCTGGGTATCGGTATATACACGATCTACACGCTGGCCCAGTTCGATCCGGCGCAGTCTAACAGCAGCCTGCTGTCGACCCTCATCGCCATTGACGTTCTCGCGGTCATCATTGTTGGCGGTTTTGTCATCCGTCAGATCCTCAGACTATGGACAGAACGGCGCCAGAAGATGGCGGGATACCAGCTTCACTGGCGGCTGGCATTGCTGTTCGGGGGCGTGGCGGCATTGCCGGCTGTCATAACTACGGCTTTCGCCCTGTTTGTCGTGGACTATTCGCTTCGGGGCTGGTTCGCCGATCGTATTTCAACCGCCGTTACCGGATCAGTGCAGGTGGCGGATGCCTATTTCGAGGAACATTCGAGCTCGATCCGAAGCGATGTCCTGACCATCGCCAATGATGTGAACAGGGAAGCCTTCAAGCTTCTTGACGAGCCGAACATGCTGAACCAGTACCTGACGAACCAGGCGGTGCTTCGCAATCTGTCAGAGGCGATCATTCTGGATGGCACCGGACAGGTGGTGGCAAAGTCCCGCTTTGCCTTTGCCGTGACCTTCACACGGATCGCCGACGACTGGCTCGAGCAGGCACGCAATGGCGAAGTGGTGATCATTCGCGGTGACGAAACCAACAAGCTTCGTGCGGCGGTCAAGCTGAACAGCTTTATCGACGCCTATTTGTTCGTTGGCCGGTTCATAGACCGTTCGGTCCTTGACGCAGTTGACAATACGCGTCTTGCTGCGGCGGACTATCAGCAGCTTGGCATCCGCCAGCTTGATCTTCAGGTAAGCTTCGCCTTTGTCTTCGGTCTGATCCTCGTGCTGCTTCTGATCACCGCCCTGTGGATCGGCCTCAATCTCGCGAATGCCATTGTCGAGCCGCTCGGTTCCGTCATCTCGGTTGCCGAACAGGTGCGGGGCGGCAATCTGTCAGAGCGTGTCCCGGCTGGTCTGGAAGTGGATGAAATTGCAAGACTTGGTATTTCTTTCAATAATATGCTGGACGAACTGAATAGATCACGCGAACAACTGGTTCATGCCAATAAACAGATTGACCGGCGCCGAGAATTCACCGAAGCGGTACTGGGCGGGGTGTCGTCCGGGGTGATCGGGCTTGATTCCGAGCACAAGATCACGCTTCCCAACAACACATCGCGCCAGCTTCTTGACCTGTCCGACACCGACATGATCGGCCGGCGGCTCGAGGATGTGGTGCCGGAGTTTGCGGGCCTGGTCGCTGCGGGGACGTCGCGGCGAAGGAAGTTCGCCGAAGACCAGGTCATTCTGACCCGTGGCGGGCGTCGCCTCACTCTTCGCGCCCGCATTGCCTCGGAAAAGGTTGACGGGCGGGTCATCGGCTATGTTGTCACCTTTGACGATGTCACAGATCTGCTGACGGCGCAGCGCAAGGCTGCCTGGTCCGATGTGGCCCGCCGCATCGCGCATGAGATCAAGAATCCGCTGACACCGATCCAGCTTGCCGCGGACCGTTTGCGCCGCAAGTATCAGCCTGAGGACGAGCAGGCGAGTACCCAATTCAGTGAATATCTGTCGATCATTGGCCGGCAGGTGGATGATATCGGCCGCATGGTTGACGAGTTTTCCTCCTTTGCCCGCATGCCGCAGCCGGTGATGAGACCGCTCGAACTTCGCGATCTGGCACTTGGCCAGGTGGGGCTGTATGAGGCTCAGAATGTCAGCTTCACCACCGATCTTGATGCCGACCCTGACGGCGGCATGGTGCTTGGTGATGCCGGCCTGCTCCGTCAGGCACTGACCAACATTATCCAGAATGCCCTCGACAGCCTTGGCGAGACGTCCGGCAAAGACCCGGAAATCCGGTTGGAGATGTTGGTAAATGATGGTTTTGTCTGCCTGTCCATTTCTGACAATGGCCCCGGCTTTCCCGAAATGGATCGTGCACAGCTTCTCGAGCCTTACGTCACAAACCGTGAAAAAGGGACAGGGCTCGGGCTGGCCATCGTCAGCAAGATCGTGCAGGACCATGGCGGCGAGCTCGAGCTGTTTGACGCGGAGGGGGGCGGTGCCTGTGTGTTGATCAGGTTGCCGCAACATGGGACCCAGGAGCCGTCGGCATGAAGACAGCAGGTGACATTCTGATCGTCGATGACGAGCGGGACATCCGCATGCTGATCGGCGCGACGCTCCGTGACGAAGGCTATTCGACGATGGAAGCTGCCTCGGCCGGGGAGGCACGCGATGTTCTGGCGGCGAAACCACCCGGTCTTGCGATCCTTGATATCTGGATGCGCGACTCCGACATGGATGGCCTTGAACTTCTGGAATGGGTGAAAGGCGTCTACCCGGAGCTTCCGGTTCTGATGATTTCGGGCCATGGGACGATCGAGACAGCCGTGCAGGCCATTCGCCATGGTGCCTATGATTTCATTGAAAAGCCGTTCAAGGAGGACAGGCTGCTGCTGATGGTGCAGCGCGCCCTTGAGGTGAGCCGTCTTGAGCGCGAGAATGCCGACCTTCGTGCCCGCGTCAGCGAGGAAGCCGAGCCGTCGCTTGTCGGTATTTCCCCAGCTGTCAAGGGCGTGCGAAGCGCCATCGAGCGGATTGCACCCACTGCCAGCCGAGTATTGATCAGCGGGCCAAGCGGCAGCGGCAAGGAGCTGGCCGCCCGCTCGATCCATCATCTGTCTGACCGGGCCGATGCCAGATTCATAGTGGCGAATTGCGCGCGGCTCGACCCTGATCGAGCCGATGTCGAGCTCTTTGGCTCCGAGAATCTGAGCACCAGCCGTCGTATAGTCGGACTGTTCGAGCAGGCTCACAAGGGAACTCTCTATTTCGACGAGATCTGCGATCTTCCGATTGAAACGCAGGGCAAGATCGTGCGCGCTGTCGCCGAGCAGCGGTTCCGGAGGATCGGTGGCAACAAGGAAGTGTCGGTCGATGTCCGCGTGATTTCGGCGTCAAGCCGCGATCTGGCGGAAGAGATCAGGAATGGCAGCCTTCGGGAGGATCTGTATTACCGGCTCGGCGTAGTGCCGCTGTCCATGCCGCCCTTGGCTGACCGGCGCGAGGACATTCCACATCTTGCCCGCCATTTCGTCGATCTGGTGGTCCGGCGCACCGGGCTTGCCCGGGTCAAGCTTGGTGACGAGGTTCTGGCTGCGATGCAAGGGTATCACTGGCCTGGCAATGTCCGGCAGATGCTCAATACCATCGAGAACATGGTGATCATGGCACCGGCTGACCGCTCCAGGCCTATTGGGCTCGACCTGCTTCCCGCGGAAATCCAGAACATCTCGCCTGCTGGCGGCAATTCTGATATTGATGCGCTGCTGGCATTGCCGCTTCGCGACGCGAGGGAAGCCTTCGAGACAAGTTACATGGCGGCACAGTTGCAGCGGTTTGACGGGAATGTCTCGCAGATGGCCAAGTTCGTGGGAATGGAACGCTCGGCACTTCATCGCAAGCTCCGTTCGCTCGGGGTCAGCCATCAGCAAGCGCCCACATCCGACGGGGATGGGACGACATGAAAATTGTGATTTGTGGTGCCGGCCTTGTCGGCGCCGGCATCGCCTCGCATCTTGCCGAGGAACAGAATGATGTAACGGTCATCGATGCGTCGGAAGAGAAGATCCAGCGGATCACCGATCAGGTCGATGTCCGCGGTGTTGTCGGTACAGCTTCCTATCCCGACATTCTCTCGGAAGCGGGCGCGCGCGATGCCGAGCTTCTGATTGCTGTTACCGAGTCCGATGAGGTGAATATGGTTGCCTGCCAGGTGGCCCATACCATTTTCAACACACCGGTGAAGATTGCGCGGATCAGGCATCAGCCGTATCTCGACCCGATTTATGGCGACCTTTATTCGCCGGATCAGCTTCCCATCGACCACATCATTTCGCCCGAGGCCGAGGTATCGGCCGCTGTCAGCAACCAGCTGCGCGTGCCGGGCGCGTTCGATGTGAAGGACATGTGCGGCGGCAGGATGAATCTTGTCGGCGTGCAATGTACCGAGGAAAGCCCGATCATCGATACGCCGATCCGTCATCTGACCAACCTGTTCCCCGACCTGTCGATGACAATCCTTGCGATCATCCGCGATGGCAAGCTGACCCTGCCGCGCGACGGCGCTGAAATGATGAAGCCTGGTGACAGGGTCTATTTTGTCTGTGATTCGGCGCATCTGCCCCGGGCCATGGCGGCCTTCGCGCATGAAGAGCCGGAGGCACGTTCGGTGGTGATCGCCGGTGGCGGTGCCATCGGCCAGATGCTGGCAAGCGAGATCGAGTCCCATTTCCAGAATACCAAGGTGCAGATCATCGAGCGTGATGCGGCCCGCGCGCATTTCCTTGCGGAGAACCTGCGTGATACCGGTATTTTCAATGGCGACGCCCTGGACAGCAACATTCTTGCAGAGGCCGGTGTCAACACCACGGAAACCTTTGTGTCGGTAACCGATGATGACGAGGTGAACATTCTCTCGGCGCTGCTTGCCAAGCGAAACGGCGCGGCACATGCGGTTGCGTTGGTGAATATCCCGGGATTCATTCCGCTGGTCGCGGCGCTTGGCGTCGACGCGGTGATCAGCCCGTCGCAGATCACCGTGTCTTCGATTCTCGAGCATGTGCGGCGTGGGCGTATCCGTGATGTGCATGCGGTGATCGAGGATCTTGGCGAGGTGATCGAGGCCGAGGCCCTGCCGTCGTCGCAGCTTGTCGGCAAGTCGCTGCGCGAGGCAAAGGTTCCTAAAGGCGTGGCAATCGGGGGCATCCTGAGGGATGACAGGGTCATTCCCGCGCGGGGGGACACCGTGATCGAGGCTGGCGACACGGTTGCCATTTTTGCCGCGCGCGGGCGGATCACCCAGGTGGAAAAGCTGCTTTCGGTGCGTCTTGATTTCTTCTGATGGAGCTTTTCCAGCGCTGACCCGCGCCTGTGGCATTGTATCCGGTGCGGCGAGCGGCTAGGGTGGAACCAGGAGGACGAGCAATGGCCAACGATAAGAGCCGAAACCTTCAGGAACTGTTTCTCAACAATGTCCGCAAATCCCATGCGTCAGTGACCGTTTTTCTCGTCAATGGGGTGAAGCTCCAGGGGATCATCACCTGGTTTGACAATTTCTCCATTCTGCTGAAGCGCGACCAGCATGTGCAGCTGGTCTACAAACATGCGATCTCGACGATCATGCCGATGTCTCCGATCCAGCTGCAGGAGTTGGGAGACGAGGACGAGGACGGAACGGACGAGTCCTGACAGCACTTTAACCTGATGATGTGATGATGGATGAACTTGCCGCCAGCGTAGCCACCCTTTTGCGTGAGGCCGGCGACAGGATCGTTCTGCCGCGTTTCGGGCAACTCGGGGATGGCGACATCGAGACAAAAAGTTCGGCAACCGATCTCGTGACGGTGGCTGACCGAGAGGCGGAAGAATGGCTGACGCCGCGTCTGGCGCGGATCGTCGATGCGGTGGTGATTGGTGAGGAGGCATGTGCCACAGCGCCTGCGATACGCGAGCGTGTCGGCGAACGGACGGCCTGGACAGTCGATCCGATAGACGGAACAAGTAACTTCGTGAAGGGCAATGAGCGTTTCTGCAGCATGATCTCGCTGCTGCAGGCCGGCGTTCCGGTGCGAAGCTGGATCTGGCTGCCGCTTGCCGGGGAACTGTATTACGCCGAGGCCGGAAACGGGGCGGTCTGCTATCCCGCGCCGGATGCGGCGCCGCGAAAGCTGGCGGTGGAGAGGGGCAATCCTGCGCTTGACGAGATGCGGGGCGGGGCGAGCATCAGGGATGTGGTGGAGCCCGCCAGGACACAGATGCGTGACAGGCTTCGCGCGATGCCGGGGCGCTGGTTTCCGGGAAGTGGCGGCATCCTCGGGACAGCCATCGCCAGCGGATCGCAGGATTTTCTGTTTCACGCCACCTGCACGCCGTGGGACCACGCGCCGGTCGATCTTCTCTGCCGCGAGGCCGGAGCGCATGCCGGCATGATCAATGACGGTTCCCGCTATAACGCGATCCTGTCCAGCGGCCTGCTGATCACACCCTGCCGGCAAAGCTGGAACCGGTTCAGCGCCTATCTCATGGATGGAGTGGATTAGCCGGGGGCACGACGGTCTGATTTCGCCTCCTGCCACAGGGATTCCATTTCATCCAGCGACATATCTTCAAGAGATTTCCCAATTTTTTCAGCGTGCTTCTCGATAAACCTGAAGCGAGACTCGAATTTTGAATTGCAGGACATCAACGCTGTCTCCGGGTCGACTCCGGCGCGCCGTGCCAGATTCACCGCAACGAACAGGACATCGCCGACCTCGTCCTCTATACGCGCCTTGTCTGGCGGCTCACTCAGGACTTCCTCGCGAAGCTCTGCGGTTTCCTCGTGAAGCTTGGCGATGATGTCATCAATATTCAGCCAGTCAAAGCCGACGCGCGCGGCGCGCTTCTGAAGCTTGAGGGCGCGCAGCATCGGGGGCAGGCCGGCAGCGACATCATCAAGAACACCGGTGTGGCCCTTGCGGGCCCGCTCCTCGGCCTTGATAGCCTCCCACCGGCCGGTCTGCTCGGCCACCTGCGGCCTGGCGTCGTCGCCGAAGACATGCGGGTGCCGCTCCACCATCTTGTCGGAAATGCTTCGCGCCACATCCGCAAGCGAGAAGAGGCCAGCTTCCTCGGCGATACGCGACTGGAAGACAACCTGGAGCAGAAGGTCGCCAAGCTCGTCACGGATATCGTCGATATCTCCGCGGTGCACAGCATCAGCCACTTCATAGGCTTCCTCTATGGTATATGGCGCAATGCTGGCGAAATCCTGTTCAACATCCCAGGGGCACCCTGTCTCAGGGTCACGAAGACGGCGCATGATGTCGATGATCCGGTCAAGCTGCAGGCGCATGTCGTCAGTGGTGCCTGGCGCTGTCGAGTGATGTGTCGGCTGGGACATGACAGGGCATTCCTTGTCGATGGGCGGGTAAGAGGCAAGATCGCTATCGCATTGTGACGGCTTTGTGAATCTGCGGCAAGCCGCGAGCAAGGCGTCACCAGCCTCTTGCGCCATTCTGTGTTTCTCATCATTATCTGTCGGACCTTAGCCCTCGCGAGGATTGTTTCATGGCCACAGATCACAGTCCCCCTCAGGCGAAGCGCCCGGGCGTCTTCGGCAGGTTGCGGTCATGGTTCCTGACCGGACTGCTTGTCACCGCGCCTGTGCTGCTGACTGTCTACATTACCTGGTGGGCCATACAGCTGATCGATGGCCAGGTGGCCGGCATTCTTCCCGGCTTCGACCAGTTGCGCTTTGCCAATGTTCCCGGCGTAGGCCTGGTGATCGGCGTGTTGCTGATCACCCTGATTGGCGCTCTTGCCGCGGGCTTCCTTGGCCGCTGGATCATCAGGCTCGGTGAATCGATCCTCAACAGGATGCCTGTCGTGCGCACCATCTACGGTGCCAGCAAGCAGATCCTCGAGACGGTGATCTCGACGCAGTCCGATGCCTTCCGCGAGGTTGTCCTTGTCGAATATCCGCGGCGTGACCTCTGGGTGATCGGCTTTGTCACCGGAGGCACAAAGGGCGAGGTGAAGCGGCGTGTGGATATCGACATGGTGAATGTGTTCGTGCCGACCACGCCAAACCCGACATCCGGTTTCCTGCTGTTCTGCCCGCGAGAGGATGTGATCTTCATGGAAATGTCGGTCGAGGACGCGGTGAAGCTTGTCGTCTCCGGCGGTATTGTCACCCCGCCGGATACGGGTGCAGCGAAAGCCGCTGGCAAGGCCGCTGCCGGAAAAGCTTCGCGGAAAGCTGGCCAGAAGGCAGGAAAGAAGGCAGGAAAGAAGGCAGGCAAGAAGGGAGTCGGAAGATCCGCGGTGACCGTCGGCAAGAAGCCGGCCACCGCGAAGAAGGCATCCCGCAAAACATCCTAGCGGTTCACCCCGAGGCGAGAAACCTGACGGCGCTGTCGCGTTCGAAGAGACTCAGCAGCAGGTCCGCCTGCTTGCGGTCGACAGGCGCATCGTCAGGTCCAAGCAGCGCTTGCGCCGTCTGCCGCGCAAGCGGCAGCAGATCCTGATGCGCCGCGAGATCGGCCAGGATGAATTCCGGCACACCGGACTGCCGCTGGCCAAGGAATTCGCCGGGTCCGCGAAGCTCCAGATCGCGCTCGGCAATGACGAAGCCGTCATTTGTCTCGCGCATCACCGACAGGCGTGATGTCGCCGTGTCCGACAATGGCCCCTGATAGAGAAGCAGGCAGGATGACGCGGCGTCGCTTCGCCCGACCCGGCCCCGCAGCTGGTGAAGCTGGGCAAGCCCGAACCGCTCGGCATGCTCGATGATGATGACACTGGCCTCTGGAACATCGACCCCCACCTCGACAACGGTTGTCGCCACGAGAAGTTGCGCTGTGCCGTCGCGAAAGCGTTGCATCGCCTGATCGCGCTCTGCGGTCTTCATCTTGCCGTGCGCCAGCGCCACCTCGACATCGGGGAGGGCGCGGGCCAGCGCCGCCTGCCGGTCCTCGGCAGCGGCTACGTCGATCTTTTCGGATTCCTCGACCAGCGGGCAGATCCAGTAAGCCCGCTTGCCGTCTCTGAGAGCGGTACGCAGCCTGTCGACTACGTCTGAGAGCCGGTCGAGCGGCAGCGCGCGGGTGTCGATGGGCAGCCGTCCCGCAGGCTTTTCATCCAGCCGTGAATGGTCGAGGTCGCCATAGGCCGTCATCGCCAGCGATCGCGGGATCGGGGTTGCGGTCATCACGATGACGTCGACACCCTCGCCCTTCTGCCCCAGGAGCACACGCTGGCGCACGCCGAAACGGTGCTGCTCGTCGACAACAGCGAGGCCAAGATCGTGATAGGTGACGCTTTCCGAAATTAGCGCGTGCGTGCCGATCACAATCTTCGCGCTGCCGTCCGCAAGCGCGTCGAGCACTGGCTTTCGGGCGGTGCCGCGTCCCTGTCCAAGAAGAAGATGCGCCTCAATCCCCAGCGGGGCCAGAAAGCTGTTGATGCTGGCGTGATGCTGGCGGGCCAGAACTTCGGTGGGAGCAAGCAGGGCCGCCTGTGCGCCGCTTTCAACAGCATGGAGCATCGCCGCAAGCGCCACCAGCGTCTTGCCAGATCCGACATCGCCCTGAAGCATGCGAAGCATGCGGTCACCGGATTGCTGGTCGGACCGGATTTCGGCGATGGCCCGTGTTTGCGCTCCGGTCGGCGCGAAGGGAAGGGAGCTCATTAACGCCGATGTAAGCGCAGCGGTGCCGGCGAAGGCGCGACCCGGCATGCTGTCCGTCGCGGCGTGCCTGACCAGCGCCAGCGCCAGCTGGTTGGCCAGCAGCTCGTCAAAGGCGAGCCGGCACCGCGCCGGCGACAGCGGTTGCAGATCGGCGGTGTCCTGCGGTGTATGGACAGCTTCCATGGCTGTTTTGAAATCCGGCCAGCCGCGGGCCGCCTTGATGTCCGCCGGGATCCATTCGGGAAGCGCGGGAAGGCGCGTCATCGCCCCGTCTATGGCGCGCCGCAGGGCTTTTGGCGTCAGGCCGGCGGTCAGCGGATAGACAGGCTCGATCTCGGGCATTTCGGCGCTGTCATCGGGGCGCACAACATGATCGGGATGCGCCATCTGCGGCTTGCCCTGACGGATTTCGACACGGCCGCTGACAATCCGCCGCTCGCCGGCAGGCAGCATCCTGCTGACATAGTCATCGCGGGCATGGAAGAAGATGATCTCCAGCCTGCCGCTCTCATTCTCGGTGATCACTCGCCAGGGACGGCGGCTTCCGGGCGGCGGCTTGTCATGCTTGACCACCAGAACCTCGAAGGTTGCGATGCTGCCGTCGACGACATCGGTCAATGCGGGGCGCGCCCGCCTGTCGATCAGCCCGACCGGCAGATGACGAAGAAGGTCGATGACATGCGCGCCGATGCGCTTTTCGATGATGCCGGCAAGCTTCGGCCCCACCCCCGGCAGGACCGTGGTGGCGGCAAACAGGCCAAAGATCTCGGTTGGACGTCTCGGATGCATCATTGCCGTGCTTCGGGATGGGAACAGCCCAGATTACCCGAAAGGCACCGCCATTACAAAATCGCCGGCGTGCGGACCCGCCCCATTCATGCGCGGCCTGTTGTCCCTCAGCGTGACAAATGTTTTGCTTTGCGGCAGATCGCGCCGCATATTGCGCGCAACGCGGCGGCGGGGGCGGCGCCGGGTCATCAGGAAAGATCTGGATATGGATGAAAACCGCGACATCAGGCTGCGCCGTCTGGTCTATCAGTCAAGCTATACCGGCATGAAGGAAACCGATCTTCTTCTTGGAAGGTTTGCCTCTGTGCATCTCGCCGGGCTCAGCGATTCCGAGCTTGACCAGTATGAGGCCTTGCTGGATGCCGGTGATGACCGCATCTATGCCTGGGTGGTCGCCGGCGAGCCCGCGCCCGAGATGTATGACAACCGCGTTCTTGATCTGATAAAAGAATTTCAAAACGACTGACAAGTGTCAAAATTCATTGAAAAAATAAATCTGGAAGGTTCGGTGTGGGGTGTGCCGGACGGTGTCTCTATGCTGGCGATGGGCTCCTGGCTGTCGGCTGGGGAGCGGCTGGTCTTCGTGGCTCGGGATGATGCCCGCATGATCGCCATGCGGGATGCGATCGCGCATCTTGCGCCAGACATTGACGCGCGGATGTTCCCCGCCTGGGACTGTCTTCCCTATGACCGGCTGTCCCCGCAAGGCGCGCTTGTGGGGCATCGCGTCGAAACGCTGGCCTGGCTTGCCGAGGGCAATGGGACAGGCTCGGATGGCCCGGCGCTTCTTCTGACGACGGTCAACGCGATCCTCCAGCGGGTGCCGCCAGCTGACTATTTCGCGTCCCGTTCGACGATATTGAGAGCAGGCGACACGACCGGTCCGGCGCGGCTTTGCGACTTTCTGGCCGGCCAGGGATATCTTCGCACCGATACGGTCCGCGAGACAGGCGAGTTCGCGCTTCGCGGCGGCATTCTCGATATCTTCCCGCCGGGAAGCGACATGCCTGTCCGGCTCGATTTCTTTGGTGACGAGCTTGAAACCATTCGCGGCTTCGATGCTGCGACGCAGCGGGGCGGCGCGCCGATCGACAGGCTGGTGCTGCGACCGGTTGCGGAATTCCAGCTGGACGAGGCGGCTGTCGAACGGTTTCGCACCGGCTACCGGGCGGCTTTTGGCGCCCTGGCGAGCCGCGACGCGCTGTATGAATCTGTGTCTGCCGGCCGCATGCATCCCGGGGCGGAGCACTGGCTGCCGCTGTTCCATGAGGAGCTGGGGCTGCTGACCGACTATTGCCTGGACTGGCGGCTGGTTCTCGACCATGAGGCTGACGCCGCGATCAGCGCGCGATATACGCAGATCACCGATTTCTATGGTGCGCGGCAGGAACCGGGCGAAGATGAGCCGGGGATGGCCTACCGCCCGCTGCCGCCCGACCGTCTGTATCCGTCGCGGGAAGAGAGCGAGTCTCTTCTGGCCTCTGCCGTGAGGCTGATGCCCTTTGCCTCGCCGGAAGATGGCGCTGGCAACGACGCCGGCGGACGCGCCGGACTTGTCCTGACCCGTGCCGGCGGCACCGGCCAGAGCGTGATTGCAGAGGTCGCCGAGATTATCGCTTCTGAGCGCGCCGGCACAAATCGACCGGTGGTGATCGCCGTCGCCGGCGAGGGCGCGGCCGCGCGCCTCGAGGAACTGCTGGAGGAGCATCTGGAGGGCGGCGCGGCGCAGCGTATCGACACGCTGGAGATGGCGGAGAAAGGCGGCGTCTTTCTGATTGAATGGGGTCTTGATTCCGGGTTCCAGACAGATCGCCTTGTTGTCATCACCGAAACCGATATTTTCGGCCAGCGCCTGTCACGCCCACGCGCCAGACGTGGCCGCGGGGAGGACTTTCTGCGCGAGGTCAGCGCCCTGGAGGAGGGCGATCTGGTGGTGCATGCCGAACACGGCATCGGGCGCTATGACGGGCTGGTGATCATCGACTCCTCCGGCGGCCCGCATGATTGTCTGCAGCTTGTCTATGCCGGGGGGGACAAGCTTTACCTCCCGGTTGAAAACATCGAGATGCTGTCGCGCTATGGCAGCGCCGGCACCGACGCCCAGCTTGACCGTCTTGGCGGTGCGGCCTGGCAGGCGCGTGTCGCGCGGGTCAAGGGGCGTGTTCGCGAGATGGCCGACGCGCTGATCAAGATCGCGGCGCAGCGGATGACGGCCCATGCCGAGCCGCTGAACGCCCCCACCGGCAGCTTTGCCGAGTTCTGTGCGCGTTTTGGTTTCGCCGAGACCGAGGACCAGATCGGGGCGATCGAGGATGTGGTCGGCGATCTTGCCTCCGGCAAGGCGACGGACAGGCTGATCTGCGGCGATGTCGGTTTCGGCAAGACCGAGGTGGCGTTGCGCGCCGCCTTCATCGCCGCCATGTCGGGATATCAGGTGGCGCTCGTCGCGCCGACAACGCTTCTGGCGCGCCAGCATGGCCGCGTCTTTACCGAACGTTTCGCCGGGTTTCCGGTAAAGCTCGGCGTTCTCTCGCGCATGACCCAGCCGGCAGCGGCGAAGCAGCTTCGCGCCGACATCGCGTCCGGCGAGGTCCAGATCGTGATCGGCACCCATGCGCTGCTGGCGAAATCCATAAATTTCAATCATCTCGGCCTGCTCATTGTGGATGAGGAGCAGCATTTCGGGGTCGCGCAGAAGGAACGGCTGAAGGAACTTCGCGGGGATATCCATGTGTTGACCCTTTCGGCGACGCCGATTCCGCGTACCTTGCAGATGGCGCTGTCCGGCGTGCGCGAGATGTCGCTGATCGCCACCCCGCCCGTTGACAGGCTTGCGGTGCGGACCTTTGTCGGCCCCTGGGACGGCGTTGTCCTTCGCGAGGCCATCAAGCGCGAGATGTTCCGCGGGGGACAGGTATTCTGCGTCTGTCCGCGGATTGCCGATCTGCAGCGTGTCTTTGACAGGCTGGCGGTGCTTGTTCCGGAAGCGCGGATTCTTTCGGCGCACGGCAAGATGCCGGCCAACGAGCTTGATGATGTGATGACCCGCTTTGCCGATGGCGAGGCAGATATCCTGTTATCCACCAACATCGTGGAATCAGGGATCGACATCCCGTCGGCCAACACCATGATCATCCACCGTGCCGACATGTTCGGCCTGTCACAGCTCTATCAGCTTCGTGGGCGGGTGGGACGCGGGCGCCAGCGCGCCTATGCCTATCTGACATCCGATCCGAACCGGCTGCTGACACCGCAGGCGCGTCGCCGCCTTGAGGTCATGCAGACGCTGGACACGCTGGGGGCAGGGTTCACGCTGGCGTCCTATGACATGGATATCCGCGGAGCCGGAAATCTGCTTGGTGATGAGCAATCAGGCCATGTTCGCGAGGTCGGGGTCGAACTCTATCAGGAGATGCTGCGCCAGGCGGTCGAGGCGGCACGGAGCGGCGGCGAAGCCGGCGAGGCGGAAATAGAGTGGACGCCGCAGCTCAATCTCGGGCTCGAGGTCCGCATCCCGGAAGAGTATGTTGCCGACCTGACAGTGCGCCTTTCACTGTATCGGCGGATCGCCGGCATGGATATCGGGGCCGAGGCTGACGGCCTCATCGCCGAGCTTGTGGACAGGTTTGGCCCGCTTCCGGATTCGGTGCGCAACCTGCTGGCGGTGATCGAATTGAAGCAGCTCAGCAAGCGCGCGAACATCGAACGGATCGACGCCGGACCGAAAGGGCTGTCGCTGGCCTTCCGTGACAATGAATTCGCCCGACCCGAACAGCTGGTCGCCTGGATCGCAGGCAAGGCCGGAAAGGTCCGGCTTGGCGCCGATCACAAGATCATCCTGCAACAGGCGATGCCAAGGGCCGAGGACCGGCCGCAGGCCTGCAAGATGCTGGTGCAGGAGCTGCTGGCGCTCTCGGTATGAATTGATCGGTCCGGAATGCTCAGGCTGCCGCAGCAGCATCAATGGCCGGCACCAAATGTTCCGGCAGATGGGCGCCGGCAACAGCATATTTGCCTGCGAACACGAAAAAGGGAACGCCGTCGAGGCGCATCCTGTTCCCGGTCGACAGATGATGATCAAGCTGCTTGCCGACGGCATCTTCCGCGGCGGCCTCGATAAGGTCGGTCCTGCCGAACTCTCCGGCGATGGCGGCAAGCTCTTGCGGCCGGCCTATATCCCGGCCTTCGATGAAATAGGCGCGGTAGACAGCTTCCGAGAGCTCGGCGCTGTCCGGCCCGGCAGCAATCAGCATGCGATGGGCAAGACGGCTGTCGGGTGTTCTTGAAATGGCGTCGAAGCGGAACTCTATGCCGCTATCGAGTCCGGCGGCGGCGATCCTGCCATAGACAGCCGCGGCGGAATTGCCGAATTTCGCGCTGAGGTAGGCATTGCGGTCCATGCCTTCGACCGGCATCGTCGGGTTCAGCAGAAAGGCGCGCCAGACATAGGAAGGGCGAATTTCGGGGCGCTGCTCGAAGGCCAGATCGAGACGCCGCTTGCCGATATAGCACCAGGGGCAGATCACATCGGCGTAGATTTCGACCGACACGGTCTTCTGTCCGCTCTGCGGCGTCTGATCCTGCATCATGCCGGGCCTTTTCTGGCAGGTTTGCTTGCGGCGGGAACGCCAGCTTCATATCTAGGGGATACAGTGGATCCATTCTCGTCGCAAGGTCTCGGGAGGCATCGCAACATGGATGATTTCGACGAGGCGGCTCTGTCAGCCGAGCGTGATGATCTGCTGGCGCGCGCCAGGACGTTGCTGATGTCCGCGGCAGGCGAGGATCGAGATCTGCCGGAGATGGGGGTCACCCCCATGGTCCGTCACAATGGCGCCTTCTATATTTATCCAAGTCATCTGTCAGCCCATGTGAGGGCCATGCTGAAGGCGGGCAAGGCGGCCTTCCTGGTGATCGAGGATGAAGACAAGGCACAGAATATTTGGGCAAGAAGACGCTTGAAGTTCGATGCAAATATTATTGAAATTGATAGAAATAATGATGATTTCAATTCAATTTGCGACCTGTTTGAGACAACGCATGGTCCGACAATGGGGCTCATCCGTGATTTCTCCGACTTCCATCTGCTGCGGCTGCAGCCGACCGGCGGGGTGATGGTTCTTGGCTTTGCCAAGGCGTATCGCCTTGAGGGGACGCAGCTGGCCGTCACGGACCATCTTCGCGCCAGCTAGGCGGGATGATTGTCCCTTGCCCTGCCGGCGTCGCGGGCGGCGGCGATGAAATAGAACGCCAGTGTGGCGAGCACAAGGGCCGCGCCTGCGATCATCGCGGGGCTTGGGCGTTCCCCGGTGCCAAGCCAGACCCAGAAGGGGCCAAGCACCATTTCCAGCAGCATGAACAGGCTGACATTGGTTGGGCTGGTATGCCGTGGCGCGAGGGTCAGCAACCCCCATGACAATGGCATCACAAACAGGCCCATCAGCAGGATCATTGTCATGTCGCCTGCCATGATGCCGCCAGTGGGCGCGCCGATATAGCCGATCATGCCAGATACGAAAGTGCCGATGGCGCAGGCGGGAAGCACCGGCACATCCGGATGCCGACGGGTGGTGACGAAGACGACAGCGATCCCGAAGGCGGCAAGGAATCCCAGTCCTCCGCCAAGCCAGACATTGCCCGGCGGGGCATCAAGCGCACCGTCTCCATTCAGGATGACGATCATCACGCCGATCATGCTGAAGGCGACCGCGAACCAGGTTTTCATTCCGGTGCGCTCGCCAAGAACAAGGAAGCCGAGCACCGCCGCGATCACCGGCGCGGTAGCAAGCGCCGTGACCACCACGGTGATCGACGTCTCCATGGTGGCGAAATTGAAGGCGATGGCGTTGAAGAAATTGGCGATGATGATGACAATCGCCGGTCCGCCGATAAGCATGGGGATCTGTGCGATGGCGCGGCGTCTCTCCAGCGCCAGCCAGAAGATGATCAGGCTGAACCCGATCAGGATCCCGCGCCAGAAACTGAGCCCCCACCCTTCAAGCCCGGACAGCCGGATCAAAAGCGTGTCGGGCGTGATGATCAGCGCTCCGGCAAGGGCCATCACAAGACCAAGGAGAGGGCGCTGTGTGCCTGATGCTGCTGTCGTCATTGATGCAGCATTCCCTTACCCGAAAAAGCCGACAAGAGCGTCCAGTGTCTCGTCCGGGGCTTCCTCGGCGCAATAGTGACCGCCGGAAACAGCAAGGCCGGTCACATCTTCAGCGACATGCTGCCATTCGGCGACTACATCGTAATTCCCGCCGACAAATCCGGCCTCGCCCCACAGCGCCAGCACTGGCATGGTCAGTTTGCGATCCGCGTCGGCGGCGTCATGCTCAAGGTCGATGGTGGCGGCGGCGCGATAATCCTCGCACATGGTGTGAAGTGTCTCCGGACGGCTGAAACACCGCAGATAGTCGGAAAAGGCCTCATCCGTGATGGCGCCGTCGGTGCGGCCCCACTGGCCGCATTTGCTGCGAAGGTAGAATTCCGGATCATTGCCGATCATCTGCTCTGGGAGCGGTGTGGGCTGGATCAGGAAAAACCAGTGGTAATAGGCGGTGGCGAAGCGCATGTCGGTCTGTCCGTACATCGCCGCGGTCGGCGCGATGTCGAGAACCGCGAGGCGTCTGACACGGTCGCCGTGATCGCGCGCAAGACGGTGCGCCACGCGCCCGCCGCGGTCATGCCCGGCCACCATGAAGCTGTCATGGCCAAGCTCTGTCATCAACCCGGCCATGTCCGCGGCCATGGCGCGCTTTGAATAGGGAGCATGCGTGTCGTCACTGTCCGGATGGCCGCTGTCACCATAGCCGCGAAGATCGGCCGCGATGACAGTGTAGCGCTCGGCGAGACCTGGCGCGATCTTGTGCCACATCATGTTTGTCTGGGGAAAGCCATGAAGCAGCAGCAGGGGTGGCCCGTCTCCGGCAATGCGGCAGGCGATGTCGATATCGCCAACAGCGTGTGTCTGGAAACGGAAAAGATCGGTGTAGCTCATATTTCGGCTGCCTTGACTGTGCGTCCAGCACCCTAGGTGATCGCGGGGTGCGCTGCAAGCAGGCTCAGGCCTGCCTTGCCTCGTGCTGGCGGGTCAGGGCGCGATGTTCGAAATAGATCACGGCGAGACCGGAGGCGACGCTGATTGTTATACCAAGGGCGGCCAGACTGTTCGGCAGTTCGCCAAAGATCAGCCAGCCTGCCGAGACGGCCACCGGCAGCTCGATATATTGCATGGGCGCAAGGGTTGCCGAAGGCGCGAAGCGTACAGCGTAATTCATGCTGAGATGGGACAGTGTGCCAAACAGGCCGATAAGGGTGAGACCGACCGCCTGCCTGGGTGTCACGCTGCTGATCTGCATGTCCGCCACGCCGAAATCGCGGAACAGCAGCCAGCATAGAAGCAATATCAACGTGCTTGTGAACCCGCTGGCAGCCTGCAGGCAGATCGGGTCATAGTCTTTTGCGATTTGGCGGGTCAGAAGTACCAGCGACGCAAACAGAAAGGCCACAGCAAGCGGCAGCAACGCCGGCCAGCCGACCGCGGCGAAGCTCGGCTGGATGATCATCAGTGTTCCGGCGAATCCGATGGTGCAGGCTGCGATGCGTCGGACGCCGACCTGCTCGCCAAGGAACATATGGCCCATGACCAGCATGATGAACGGATAGACAAAGGCGATCGCCAGCGCATCGGCGAGAGGAAGGTGGCGTAGCGAGACATACATCGTGCCGACGCCGGCGATATGCACCACGCTTCGCGCCAGGATGATGCGCAGAATACGCCAGCTCATGCCTATCCGCCGTCTCGAGGCGATGATGATCGGGATTGGCAGGATGAACTGCACCGCGTAGCGCGCCAGCAGCATCATCATCATCGGTGTGACCAGAGAGATCGATTTTGCCGCCGCGTCTCCCATGGGTGCCAGCATGCAAAACCCCATCATAAACAGGATTCCGATGATAGGGCGGTCTGCGATCATGGCCGAAGCTTGCGCCGGTGCCGCTGGCAGGTCAACCACAAGCGCGCGCCACCAGTCGACCCGGGCTGGTCACGCCCGATGCACCCGGCTAAGCTTGCGGGCATGGTTCTCGAGGTGATTGTGATCGCGTGCGGATGTTTCGCCGCTTCCGCCGTGAATGCGGCCTTTGCCACCGGGGGTGTCCACATCACTCTGGCTGCCAGTTCGGCGGTGCTGCCGCTGTCAGCCGCCATACCGATGCAGGTGGCGCTGAACGCAACCTCGCTGCTTGCCCGTATCTACACGTTCTGGCGGCAGATCCACTGGCCTGTCTTCGTGATGTTCGCGCCGGCTGCCGCCCTTGGCGTGATTGCGGGTGCGCAGGTCTTTGTCAGTCTTGATGAAGGGGTGATTGCGCTGTGCCTTGGCTGGCTTCTGCTGGCGCTGGTCTGGCTTGTGCCGGACGGCATCAATTTGAAGGCGCCCCGCCGCTTCCGGCTTGTCGGCATCCTTCACGGCTTTTTCAGCACGATCTTCGGCGTCGGCCTGTTTCTGCAGCCTGCCATTCTGCGCACCGAACTCGGCAGGTTGCAGATCACCGGCACCCTTGCGGCCTGCCTGATGGCGCTTGAGCTGGTCAAGGCCGGAGGCTATGTCGGCTTCGGGTTCAGCTACGCTTCCTATTGGCCGCACATCATGGCCGGCGCACTCTCCAGTCTCGTCGGCAATCTTGTCGGACACAGGCTTGGCAGATATGTCTCGGAAGACCGGTTCAGGCTGGTCTTCAAGCTGCTGGTCACTTTTGTCGGGATTCGCCTGATCCTGAAGGGCGGCCTGTCCCTGGCCGGGCTTGGCGGCGGATGGTTCTGGGGCGCCTTACTGTGACAGCTGATAGCTGACATTCAGCGATACATCGCTGCGCTTGTAGTCATACTGCATGATGTTCGAGTTGTTGCGTGTCGTCGAGGCATTGATCGACATCATCATGCCGCCAAGCTTTGGCGAAATGGCAGCGCCGGAAATCTGCGCCCCGATGCCATGCTTGGTCTGCGTATCACTACGGAACTTCTGGCTTGTTGGTTCCATGTGCGGGTATTTCGATTTTGTCGCCGCGATGGTCGCGCTGAGCCGGCTGTATTGTGTTGGCGTGACAGCAAGGCCGATCAGGCCGCCATTCGTGTTGCTGGCATTTGCCATCAGCTGGAGATAGGCGTTTGTTCCGGGGGTGCGCCGCGCCTCGGTCGGGTTGAAGTTGGTCCGGCTGGCTTCGGCGAACAGGGTGAACCGGTCCGCGACGCGTCGCGACAGGCCGATCCGGTAGGCGCGCGAATGACCGTCATTCTGATCCGCGGTGGTGAAGGCGGCGGATGACACCTTGTTGACGATGCTGTAATTCGCCGACAGATAGCTCTGGATGCCGCCGGGAAGGCCATAGCTTGCCGACAGGCCGCCACCGGTGGTGTTGGTGTCCGCGGCTGTCTTCGCAAGCGTTTCGGAGACGCGAAGGCTTGGTGAAAGCGTCACATCGCCAAGCCGGAGGCTGGCCCCGGTGAAGACTGTCGACGAGCTGTTGGTCAGATATTCATATTTGCGGCCTCGCGCCATGTTATGCGCGGCGCCGATGGTGGCGCTGTCGCGATCCTGATTGGCGAATTCATAGGTGGCGGCCACGCTGACACCGGCATTTGTCGCCACTTCACGGATGGTCTTCGCGGCGCCGCCATAGCTTTCATAGGTGCTCGTCGCGTTCTCCGTGCCCCCGGTCGGCCGGAATTCGAGAAGGCCTGAGGAGGGATAGGTGTTCGCATTGTCGCTTCCCGACAGTCCGATGGATGCAGACAGGATGGTGCGCCACCGCTTTGCGCGCGAGTCTATGACCCGGCGAAGCTCGTCAACGCGGGCTGACTGTTCCGGCGCCATCGGCAGCTGGGCAAGCGCTTCAAGCTCGCCAATGGCCAGCGTGTCATTGCCAAGACTGACAAGCAGTTCGGCGCGCAGCAGGCGCAGTTGGATATCTGCTGGACGAAGATTGATCAGACGCTCCACGGCTGACAGGGCCGCCGGCACATCTCCCGCCTCGATCCGTTCGGAGATGAACTGCTGGTTCAGCGCCACATCGTCGGGCGCTTCGAGAAGGTCTATCCAGGCCACCTCGGCACTGGCCGGGGCGACAAGAAGCATGCCAAGAATGGCCGTGCAGCCAATGCGCTTTGTCAACTTCCTCATTGTCACTGCGACCCCATGCCATGCACGGTGCCCTCGGCGATCTTTGTGCCGTCGGGTTTCCGGAAATTGATTTCGTGACTGGCAATATTGCCGACGGAGTCCGTGGATGCGGCATCGCTTCCCAGCGCGAAATTCGACAGATAGGCGTCACTGTGCAGAACCAGCGCGCCCGGAAGGCCGTTGCCGCTCTGGTCGGTCATCGTCACGCTGTTATTGGAGTCTGTTGTCCAGTTGAACCGGTTGACTTGGCTGTCGGTGCCGATATTCGCCTCGGTGAGGGAGCTGTCATAGGCCTGCAGGCTGGCCGAACTGTCAAATTCGGCGGCGACATGGACATAGCCTGGCATGGCGCCCTGTTCGTCTGTCAGGACAGGGGTGGCGCCAAGCGGTCCCGACGCGCTGTAGTCGATCGCCACATTCATTGAGAAGGTGATGTTCGTATCCAGTGTCCCGTTGCCGCTGTAGTCCATTTCAGCAGTGCCGTTCGTGACAGCGGTGGTGATTGTGCCATTGGCGAAATTCCAGGTGTCAGTCACATCATAGCTGCCACCGCATCCGGAGGCGGAGCTGTTGCTGCAGGCGACGGCAACGCCAGTCGCCGCATAGGTGGCGGTGCCGGTCAGGCCGGCATTGCGAAGCTGGTCGAGGGAGGTGTCGCCGAGAAATTGCGCGCCGCCGCTGAAAACAGCCGCTGCGCCGGCGCCAAGATTGATCCCGGCTGTGTCAATGTCACCAAGGTCCTCGCCTTCGGGAGCGCCTGCTGTCATTGCCGCAAAAGCCGCATCAAGGATGGCCGCATCGCTGGTCACGCCGGTCCCGGTTGCCGCGCTTGCGATGGTCGCGCCGAGAGCTTCGCTGCCACCGACCTGGTCGGGAATGCCGTCACCATCGGTGTCTGTCGCCGGCACAACATCTAGACTATCGACGCCAAGAGCGGTGGCGATCTCGGTCTCTGCGTCCTCGCCGGTGCTCTGCTCAATGGTCTGGATCGTTTCCGGTGCTGCCAGCTCTGGGGCCGCCGGAGGCTGGTCGGGAATGATCGAGGTCGAAAAATTCGGACGTGTCAGGTCAACACTTCCAAAAGCATTCGATACCGTGATTGCACCAAGGGTGGCGCCAAAACTGTTCGGGCCCGGCCCGACAAGAACCACCTGGCTTGAGCCGTCCTCGTCAACAATGCCGGCGACCTGTGTGCCGCGGATGCTGATGCTGGCGGATGGCAGTTTGACCTTCATCGCCTTGGGGCTGGACTTGGCCAGCTTGCCGGACACAAAGCGGAACGCGCCCTTGGTGATCTGTGTCGTCATCGATCCGCTTTCGGCAGCCGGATCATAGACAAACTCGTCGATCACAAGCCTGGCACCGCTGCCAAGCGTGAACACGGTCTCGTCAACAAGCATGATCTGCATGCGGCCGCCGGACGCGACTTCTATCTCGTCGCCGAGAAAGATCTTCGTTCCAGAAGATACAGGGCCAGGTGCCGCATCATCTGACCCCGTCGATACGCGGATGACGTCACCGCGGAGTGCCGCGGCAACGCCGATGAATTCAGCAGCCGAAGCGGTTGCCATTGCTGAAAGGAGCGCCGCTCCGGAAAGAAGCAAAAGACGAAACAAACGCATGGAAAGGATCACGATCAAGGTAAACGGGACCGCAATCTGGCACAGTTAAAATTTACAGTCACTAATTGATTGATATCTCAATTAGTGACTGTATCAGGATGTTATCTCCGGAATTTATCCCCGGATGTTGTCCCGGGTGAAAATGGTCTCGCGTCCGGGGGCGGGATGGCGCGGGATCATAAGCGCCAGCAGGAGCGATCCGCCGGCAAGAACGGCAGCCAGGACAAAGACGGACGCCTGGGACGTCACCCACAGGTAGCCGAGCGCTGCGGGAAGCACGACGGCGGCTATGTGGTTGATGGTAAAGGCGACGGCAGCCGTTGGCGCAATCTCCGCCGGGTCGGCGATTTTCTGGAAATAGGTCTTCTGGGCGAAGGCGAGGGCGAAAAACAGGTGATCGATGACATAGAGCGCCGCCGCAAGTGCCGCCCCCCAGCCGAACCAGTAGATCCCGCCATAGGCGATGAAGACGGCCGTCAATCCGACATATTCGAAGGCAAGCGACCATTTCTCGCCGATTTTCGAAATCATCCATCCCATCATCGGCGCGAACAGGATATTGGCGGCATAGTTGACCAGAAACAGGAAGGTCAGTTCATGCACCTTGAAGCCAAAATGCTCGACCATCATGAAGGCGGCGAACACCATGAAGATCTGGCGGCGCGCCCCGGCCATGAATTGCAGCGCGTAATACAGCCAGTATCTTCTGCGCAGCACAATCCTGCGGGTCTGGATTGTGCGCATTTCGAACTGCGGATAGGCACCCCAGCAATAGACGGTGATCGCCAAGGTGATGCCGCCGCCTGCCATGTAGACAGCGTTGTATCCAAGCCCGCTCCATTTGAAGATGATGGCAATCAGACCATAAGCCAGAAGCGAGGAGGCTGATCCTGCGGCGACAAGCCAGCCTATGATCTGGGGAGCACGGTCCTTTTTCAGCCACTGAAGCTGCAGCGATTGGTTCACCGTCTCGTAGTAATGAAACCCGATCGAGCCGATCAGGGTTGTGATCAGCAGCCCGGCAAAACTGGGAAAGATCGCGGTGACCGCAACCGCCGCACCTAGCGCAAGAAGCGACAGGATCGCAAGGGTCTGTTCGCGCATCAGGTAGAGAACAGCAATCACCCCTACGGCAAAGAACCCTGGAATTTCCCGCACTGTCTGAAGCCAGCCAATCTCGATACCCGAGAAATTCGCCACCTCGACGGTGAAGTTGTTCAGCAGCGCCAGCCAGGTTGAAAATCCGATGGGCATCGCAAAGGCCATCAGGAACAGCAGCCCGATCGGGCTGTGGCGAAGCGCAAAAGCCTCACGAATGCTGGCGGCGAGGGTGGTCATCGGGGGATGTCATGTCCGGATTGATGGGGTGTCACCTTACACCCGTCATGATGCGGCGCAAGTCGAAGCCCGTCGGCGCGGGAAAAATACATGCATTATTGGTCATATGGTCATATGGTCTTTTGGGGATCCGGGTGCGCTCCTGGCCAGAAACGCCACAAGTGCCGATCCTCGATAATACCTTGTTCCTGAATCAAAATTCATTTGATACAGGATGATAAGGTGCGCATTTCACGTTTTTATGGAGGTCTGAATGTTTGTATCAAGACGAATTATCCGCCCCCATACCGGCAAGACGGAGATGGCTATTGATCGTGTCCATCGCGTTGCCGGCATCCTGTCGCGGCATGGTGCCCGCACGCGTGTGGCACGGGTAACAGCTGGCGCCGGGGCAGGCGAAATCCATCTTTATGCCAGTTTTCCAACGATGGAAGCTGGCACCGAGGCGGCGGTCGGCATGGCGCATGACTCCGCCTATCTGAAACTCATGGCAGAACGCGAAGCGAACCCGGCTGGCGATGTTCATGGTCCGGATGTCGCCCGCCTTGTGATGGGGGAGCCTGTGCCGACAGACCGGGTCCGCATGCAGCGGACCTATGAGATGAACCGGTCTGGACTGAAACCGGCGCTGGAGCTTCTGGGCGAGCTTGCCGACATGATGAAGGGGCATCCGGTAAATCTTGCCGCGGCTGTTCCGGTTCTGTCGGCGGACATGAACAGCATGTCTGTAATCTATGGCTTCCCTGACCTTGTGACCTTCGGGAAAATGGTCGACACAGTGGGAACATCGCCGGAGTTTCAGGAAATCCTCGTCCGCGCAAGTGAAGTCGGAACCTTGAAGACCGGCCGGGTGCTGGCCGCCATCGATTGAGGTTGCGCGATTTTGCTTTCTTCAGGGCTGCAGCCCTGTATTTTTAACGAGAGTCGAAAATACAGGGCCAGCCATGACACCCCGAAAGAAGCCCAATTTCCTGTTCATCATGACTGACCAGCACCGCTGGGACTGGCTCGGTTGCGCGGGGCACCCGGTCGTGCGGACGCCGCATATCGACGCGCTTGCTGCCGCCGGCATGCGGCTTCCGAACTTTCAGGTGACGTCGCCTGTCTGCATGCCGAACCGCGCCTCATTTATGACCGGGCGTTACCCTTCAACGCACGGGCTTCGCTATAACGGATGCTGTCTGCCGACGGACAGCACCTGTTTCACAGACGTGCTGGCAGCAGGCGGATATCGCACGGCCTCGATCGGCAAGAGCCATCTTCAGCCCTTTACCGTCGACGCGCCGCTCCATAATGAGCAGGAGGCGGACAGGCTTATCGAGGAGGCGCGGGCCGCGCCGGCTGGAAACTACGCACAGGAACAGCCCGCATCCTACGAGGGCGATGAGAGGTTCGCATTCGATCTTCCCTATTACGGGTTCCAGCATGTCGACATGGTGACCGGCCATGGTGACCGGTGTGGCGGTCATTACCGGCAGTGGATCCGGAAGAACCTTCCCGACTGGCAGGCGCTTCACGACCGGTCGAATGAGCTGCCGCACAATTACACCTGTCCGCAGGCTTTTCGCACGCCGGTTCCCGAGGAATTCTATCCGACCCGCTATGTCGCCGACCGGGCCATCGACTATATCGGGGAGCAGGCCGGGTCCGACACGCCTTTCTTCGCCTATGTGTCCTTCCCGGATCCGCACCATCCCTTCAACCCGCCGGGCCGGTACTGGGACATGTATGATCCTGACCAGTTCGATCTGCCTCTTCCCTATGAGGCGCATCGCAATCCGACACCACCAATGCGCTGGATGGACAAACAGTTTCAAAATGGTGTGGGGGCGATCACCAAGACAACGGCCCGTCGCGAGAGCGAGCAGCATCTTCGCGAGGCGATGGCGCTGACTGCCGGCATGATCACGATGCTGGATGACCAGGTCGGCAGGCTGGTCGCGGCGCTGAAGTCAACCGGCCAGTACGACGATACGGTGATCGTGTTCAATTCTGACCATGGTGACTATCTGGGTGATTTCTCGCTGTTGCTGAAAGGGGCCATGCCGTTCAGGTCTGTCACACAGGTGCCGATGATCTGGTCAGATCCGGCAAGCCGCGAGGGACATGTCAGCCCGGCGCTGGCATCGACAATCGACCTGACAGCGACAATCCTCGACCGGGCCGGAATGACCCCCTATCGCGGCATGCAGGGAACAAGCTTCCTTCCGGTGATCAGGGGCGAGACAGACCAGCATCATGATGAGGTGTTGTGCGAGTTCAACGACCTCGGCGCGCGGCTTGGTTTTGCAAAGCCGGCACGCGTGCGCAGCCTGCGAACGCATGAATGGCGTTTCACCCTGTATCAGGATGAACCCTGGGGTGAACTCTACGATCTCACTGCCGACCCTGATGAAACACACAACCTCTGGGACAGTGCCGAACATGCTGGGGTGAAATCGGAACTGGCCCTGAAACTGGCGCACCGGCTGGCCGGCCAGATGGATGAAAGCCCGATGTCCCGGCTGATGGCCTGACCGGATGGCCTGACCGGGACTGGCGACGCGGCGGCTTGCCGCCTTGCCATGGCAACAGGGCGAGGCCACCTTGTAGGGATGTCACGCTTCTGGAAAACCGTTGTACGGTCCTGTCTTCCTGCCATGCTGGCCATCGTGATGGGGGGGCAGGCCTTTGCCTGCGACGCACCCAGACCTGTCTGCGACTGGAAGGAACGCGTTGTCGGCATCCGCACCCCGAACATGATCGCCTCCGGCACCATCCTCGCGGACGGGTTTGTCATCACCAACCGGCATGTTGTCGAGGATCAC
>JBMHCH010000009.1:0-3423 GCA_049890015.1 Puniceispirillaceae bacterium (SeqCode) | reverse complement strand
CATCCGCCATCACCCGGTCCTGCGGCCCGACGACGAACCGGATGACGCCGTTATAGACGAACATCACCCCGACCGAGACGATGATATAGATCGCCGGCGTCGCCTTCACCCTCCGGTAATAGCCATAGACCGCCCGGTCCGTCGCCAGACACAGTGCCATCGAAGCAGCGATGCCGAAGGGCAACGCCAGCAGCGCGGTCGGCAGCGGGCCGAAGCCGATTCCCATCGACTGCAGCCACCAGGTGAACAGCAGAGTGAACATCGCCCCTGCTGCCATGGTTTCGCCATGCGCGATGTTGGAAAACCGCAGCACCCCGAAGACCAGAGTCACGCCAAGCGCGCCAAGCGCCAGCTGGCTGCCATAGGCAAGTCCCGGAACAATGATGAAATTGGCGATGATGACAAGCGCGTTGAGGATATCCGCCATCTCAGCCCCCCAGGAACGCGCGGCGCACTTCGGCATTCGCCATCAGCGCGGCACCGGTGTCGGTATAGGCGTTGCGACCCTGCACCAGAACAAACCCCCTGTCGGCGATATTCAGCGCCTGTTTGGCGTTCTGCTCGACCATCAGGATGGCGATGCCGCTGCGCGCCACCTCGATGATGCGGTCGAACAGCTCATCCATCACAATCGGCGAGACACCGGCGGTCGGCTCGTCCAGCATCAGGATCTTCGGCTGGGTCATCAGCGCCCGTCCCACGGCAACCTGCTGGCGCTGGCCACCTGACAGCTCGCCGGCAGGCTGCCGCCGCTTGTCGCGAAGCACCGGAAACAGCTCGAACACCTGTGCCATCGTCTCGGCGATGTCATCGCGGCGGATGAAGGCCCCCATCTCGAGGTTTTCCTCGACCGTCATGCTGGTGAAGACATTGTTGGTCTGCGGCACGAACCCCATGCCGTGAAGCACACGCTCCTGCGGGGCCAGCGCCGAGATATCGGCGCCATCCAGCATCACCCGCCCCTCGCGCAGGTCGAGCATGCCGAACATCGCCTTCATCGCGGTGGATTTGCCGGCGCCGTTCGGGCCGACAACAACGGCAATCTCGCCAGGATCGACCCCAACGGTGCAGCCGTGAAGGATATCGGCGCCGCCATAGCCGCAGGTCATGTTCTCGCCGACAAGATAGCTCACGACGCGGCCCCCGCCTTGTTCTTCAGGCCGGTCCCGAGCTAGGCCTCGATCACCGCGTCATCCGCCCGCACCACGTCAGCGCTGCCGGGCGCAAGCATGGCACCCTCGGCCATGACAATCACCGGGTCACACAGCCGCGAGATGAACTCCATGTCATGCTCGATCATGCAGAAGGTGTAGCCGCGCTCGCTGTTCAGCCTCAGGATGGCATCGCCGATGGTGCCAAGAAGCGTACGGTTCACCCCCGCCCCAACCTCGTCGAGAAAGACGATCTTGGCATCGACCATCATCGTCCGGCCAAGCTCCAGCAGCTTTTTCTGACCGCCCGACAGATTGCCTGCAAGCTCGTCAGCCACCTGACCAAGCTGCAGGAAATCGATGACGTCATCGGCGCGTTCGCGAAGCCTGGCTTCCTCGGCACGGACCTTGCCCGGGCGAAACCATGCATCGGTCAGCCTTTCGCCCGACTGGCCGCCCGGAACGGTCATCAGATTTTCCCGCACCGTCAGGGTCGAGAATTCATGGGCGATCTGGAATGTGCGCAAAAGGCCCTTGGCGAACAGCTCATGCGGCGGCAGGCCGGTGATGTCATCACCATCCAGAAGAACACGACCAGCATTTGGCACGTAATGTCCCGCGATGACGTTGAAAAGCGTGGTCTTTCCGGCGCCGTTCGGGCCGATCAGGCCGGTTATCGACCCGGTTTCAATGGTCAGCGAGACATCATTGACAGCCCGGATGCCGCCAAAACTCTTCGAGATGTTCTCGACTGTGATCATGGATACATCACACAAAGGAAAACGGCCCAGGCATGATGCCTGGGCCGCATGTTTCGTTAGGACCTAGCGATAGCCGACGGTCTTGTTCTTGGCGCCTTCCACGACGATCTCGCGGTAGCTGCCAGCGGACTCGCCACCACCGATCAGCTCGACAGCCGAGGCGCCGACATAGTCGATGTCACCGCCACCGGCGAGGATCTTCATCCCCTTGGCAAGCTCGCCAGGGTAGATCTTCTCGCCAGGCGCGTTGGCAACATCAAGGACCTTGCCGGCGAAATCGGCGCTGTTGGCCGATCCGGCAGCCTGCATGGCAAGCATGATCAGGGCCGCGGCGTCGTAGGACTCACCCACAAACGGGCCAAGCTCGCCACCGATGATGTCAGACATCATCTTCGCACCCGGGCTGTCGGTACCGGCAACAACGCCGAAGGAGCCGTCAAGGTCGGAGCCGATGGCCTCCGGCAGGGAGTCGCCGATCATGCCGCCAGGCAGGAAGAAGGTGTCGAACGACCCGGCATCAAGCGACCCCTGGATGATCATCTTGCCGCCCTGGTCGAGGTAACCGGCAACAACCAGCAGATCGCCGCCAGCCTGCGCCAGCGCACCGACCTCGGCGCTGTAGTCGCCCTTGCCCTCTTCATGTGCGGTCACGATCGTGATGCTGCCGCCCATGGATTCGAAGTTGGACTGGATGGCGTCGGCGAGGCCCTTGCCATAGTCATTGTTGGTGTAGGTCAGCGCTACCGAGTTGTAGCCCTTTTCCTTGAGCATCTCGGCGACAACCTGGCCTTCACGCGCATCCGACGGGGCGGTGCGGAAGAACAGGCCATTATCTTCCATTGTCGACAGAGCCGGCGATGTGGCGGATGGCGAAATCATCACCATGCCCTTTGCCATGGCGGTGTTCTGCAGCACGGCAATGGTCACGCCGGAACAGTCGGCGCCAACGATGGCGCTGATGCCCTCGGCAGTGATCAGGCGCTCGGCACCCGCGGTGGCCGCTGCGGCGTCAACACAGGTCGAGTCCGCGCGAACAGCCGTAACGCTTGATCCGTTCATGAAAGAGCCGGAATCGGTGACTTCCTTCATGGCCATTTCAGCGGCAGCTGCCATCGGCGGGGTCAGCGATTCGATGGGGCCGGTGAAGCCGAAGATGATACCAAGCTTCACGTCAGCTGCCAGTACCGGCGAGGCGATCATTGTCGATGCCAGCGCGGCCAAAAGCATTTTCTTCATTTCAGTCTCCCTGAAGTAACTCGTGTCGAGCGATTAAGACCGATAATCGCTGGTTAGGCAACGGTTTTGCGCCCATTTCACGCTGCTTGTGAGCAGCAAAATCCTATTTCGGATAGCCTATGGTCTTCAGCGCCGCGCCGATCTCGTCGAGAATCACCGGATCGTCGATGGTCGCCGGCATCGTCCAGTCCTCGCCATCGGCAATCTTCGCCATAGTGCCGCGCAGCACCTTGCCCGACCGGGTCTTCGGAAGGCGGTCAATGGCAACAACAAGA
>JBMHCH010000008.1:0-11403 GCA_049890015.1 Puniceispirillaceae bacterium (SeqCode) | reverse complement strand
GAACCCGCCATTGGCGAAGCAATGCGCCTGATTGACGATGACCCGGCAGGTGCGCGCCTCCATCGCCAGCCGGCGTGCGCGCGTGTCATCCGCCGAATGAAGGCCAAGCGAATGGCCGGCCCCCATAAGGCTCTGGATGGCAATGGCCTTGCCCATGGCGTCATCGAAATCACTGGCCCGGTGAAGCGCAAGGAAGCGGGACATCTTCTCGCCTGTCATCGGATGGTCGGGGCCGATTTCACTCTGCGGTGCGACCAGAAAGCGCGTGCCCTCCGGCGCGGTTTCGGCAAAGCCTGTTTCGGCGAGCACGACATCGATATCCTTGGCAAGCAGCTTCGGCGTCAGCTTGCCATGATGCCAGTGGATGGCCTCGAGATGCGCTGTCTGCGCGCTATCAAGGCAGTAGCCGCCTTCCTGCGCCAGCGCCTCGACAACCCTGTCATAGACGGCGTCGACGGCAACAACAGCGTTCTCGGACGAGCAGGAGGTGGCATTGTCGAAGATTTTCGAGGCGGCGATCTTCGCCGCGGCTTCTCCGATATCGGCGGTCTCGTCGATGATGGTCACGACATTGCCGGCCCCGACGCCAAGCGCCGGTGTTCCCGACGAGTATCCGGCTCTGACATTGGCTTGCGATCCGGTCACCACAACAAGGTCGGCAAGCTGCATCAGCCTTTCTGTCTTCGGCTTGGACGGTGGTGCCGGCACCATCTGGACAAGGTCCAGCGGAACGCCAAGACGGGCCAGTGCCGCATGGATATGCTCCAGCATCGCAAGAAGGGGCTTCACGCCTTTTGGCGATGGCGCAAGTATAATGGCATTGCCGGTCTTCAGCGCGTTGATGGTGTTGTTGACAGGTGTCGCCAGCGGGTTTGTCGATGGCACGATGGCGGCGATCACGCCCTTTGGTCTAAAATAGATCGACAGGCCGCGGTCCTCGTCCTCCTCGACATGGCCGAAAGCGGTGACACCCTTGATGTCGCGCATCAGCCCGAGGGTCTTGTTGTGGTTCTTGCGGACCTTGTCATCGGCGTTGCCAAGGCCGGTCTCGGCGACCGCCATCTCGGCGAGGGCGCGGTTGCGCTCTGGCTCCATCAGAACCCAGGCGACCGCCTGGCAGGCGCGGTCGAACAGCGCTTGTGATCCCATGTCCTCATAGGCGGTCTGCGCGGCTCTGGCGCGCTCCACCAATGCGTCGATCATGCCGGTATCTTCGGACACGACCCTTCCTTTCCAAGGCAAAGCCTTCTTACGAAACCTGTTTGGATGTTGAGAAGGCTCTATACAGGCCGGCGGCCAGTGTCAATGTGCCGGCAATGATCAGGATGGTGCAGATCGGCCGCGAGAAATAGGTGCCAAGATCGTAATGCACCATCTGCATGCCTTGCGCGAAATTCTGCTCGCCGATCTTGCCAAGGATCAGGCCAAGGACAATCCCGGGAATGGAATAGCCGGTCCGGCGCAGCAGGAAGCCAAGTATGCCAGCCCCGAACATCACCATGACGTCGAGGACAAGGCCGCGGCTGATATAGGCGCCAATGGTGGCCAGCAGCAGGATCAGCGGCGCGAGGAACTGGAACGGGATCTTCAGAAGATAGAGGATCGTCTTGGTTTCCAGGAGGCCGATGAACAGGATCGACAGGTTCGCATAGAACATCGCCGCAAAGACAATCCAGATCAGCTCCGGCGAGTTGTAGAAGACAAGCGGGCCAGGTTCCAGATCATGCATCTGGAAGACCGCCACCATCATCGCCGTCAGCGCGCCGCCGGGAAGGCCAAGCGCCAGAAGCGGGATCATTGCCGCGCCGGTTGCGGCGTTGTTGGCGGTTTCCGAGGAAATCACGCCCTCAAGCTTGCCCTTGCCGAATTCCTCCTTGTTCTTCGACCAGCGCACAGCCTCTCCATACCCCATGAATGCGGCGAGGGTGGCGCCGATCCCGGGAAGGATGCCGCAGAAGAAACCGACAAGGATCGACCGCACCACGGCGAATTTGTGCATCCACAACTCGAGGACGGTCGGAAAGGACATGCCGAGCTTCGGCGCGTCATACTGGCCGGTGGCCTTCTTTTCGGCCTGGACGAAAATCTCGGAGACGGCGAAGAAGCCGAGGATCGCCGGAACAAAGGCGATGCCGGCCGCCAGATCGGTGAAGCCGAAATTGTAGCGATTGATGCCGCCGACCGGATCCTGTCCGATGGTCGCGATCAGCAGGCCGAGGAGAACCGACATCCAGCCCTTCCAGATGGTCCGCCCGCCAACAGACGAGGCGACAGCCAGCCCGAAGAAGACAAGCGCGAAAATCTCCGGTGGGCCGATATTGCGGATGGCCCAGTTCGCCAGCGGCTCGGTCGCCGCCATCATCACCAGCGCCGACGCAACACCGCCGATGGCCGAGCACAGCACCGCCGCGCCGACCGCCTTGCCTGACTGTCCCTTGCGGGTCATCGGATAGCCATCAAACGCTGTCGGCGCGTTTTCCGGCGCGCCAGGGATGTTGAACAGAATGGCGGTAATCGCGCCGCCATAGGTGCCGGTGCAATAGATCACCGCAAACAGCATCACGCCCTGCGCCGGTTCGAGATCAGCGGTGAAGGGCAGCAGGATCGCCGCCAGTGTCAGCATGCTGACGCCGGGAATGGCGCCGAACAACATTCCGCCGATCACACCGAAGACAAAGATCGCGATTGTAAACGGATCCCCGAAGAGGGCGCTGCTGCCAGCCAGAAAATTTTCAACCATGATGCGTTACCAGAGAGTCTGCAGGTTGGTGTTCAGTTTCAGCACAAATCCGCTGTAGTCATAGAAAGGCGACATGTTGCCCTGCGGCAGCGGCGCGTTCAGCACCACGACAAACAGGCCAAGCAGGATGGCGTAGATCAGCAGGGTGATGCCGAGTATCCACTTCCAGCGCCTCTCGCCGAACAGCCAGATAATCAGCGCGATGAAGACCGGGGCGGCGGAATACATGCCGACCGGCTTCAGCAGATAGGCGAAGATGAAGGGTGTGAACAGGACGGCGATGATCTTCGCCAGGGTGGCAGGGTGGCTGTAGTCGGTCGAGGATTCTTCGGTCTCGGCAATTCCGACACGGCCCTTCTGCACTGCCGATCCATGCTTGTACAGGTGATAGAGATTGCCCGCGGTCACCAGCATCAGAAGGATGAGCACGACGCGTGGCCACCCGGTGGCGCCAAACCTGTAGATCTCGATCGGCTGGTTGAATTCAAAGGAGTATCCGAAGAACACCAGCGCGATCAGCGCCCATACAGCGCTTTCGACAAGATGGGGTTTGGTGAGTTGGCCCAAGGGTGCCTCCAGCTACGGAAACGGTTCAAATGAATGGAAGCCTCATGGCGTGCCGCGTCAGCGACAGGGTGCGGCCCCCCGGGATTGCCGGAGGGCCACTGATTCAAAGGCGACGGATGCCTACTTCACATCCATGCCCATCGACTTGTAGACCTCGCGATACTGGGCGATGGAGCGGGTGATCAGGTCACGCGCGCCTGCCGTGTCGCGATAGCTGTCGATAACGTTCATGAACTTCGAGTCGTTGAACGCCTGATAGCTGTCCTGGCAATAGCCGCGCTGGAACGCCCACTGCAGCCACGCCACGCGATCCGCCGGAGCATCCTTGTGGACATAGAAACCGCGGAACCGCAGAAGCGGGTCGAAATCCATTCCCATCTCGCGGTGAGTCGGCACATCGGCAAAAACCGACGGACGCTCGTCAAAGATGGTCAGGATCGGCTTGAAGTTGTCGGCGTCCAGGAACTTGCGGACGTCGCCCGGCTGCTCGAACAGGGCATCGACCTGGCCGCCAAGAAGCGCACCATAGCGCGGAGCGCCCTTGTCGAAGGAGATCTGCTGGATCTGCATGCCGGTGGCGTCGGTGATGAATTTCATCGTGACGCGCTCCATGGAGCCTTCCTTCGAGACGTTGGCGATGGTGGCCTTGCCGCCCTGGGCCTTCACCCACTCGACAAAAGACGGCCAGTCATTGTAGCGGGTCTCGTTCGTGCGGATGTAGATCTGCGAAAAGGTCACCTGCGAAATCACCAGCGGGATCAGGTCTTCCGCCGGGTTCGGCCGGGACGAGTCAAGGGCATGGGCCGACGAGGCATCGTCGATATGCTCAAGAACATTGTAGCCGTCCGCAGGGGCCGCCATATACGCGGTCATGCCCACCGTTCCCGAACCGCCAGGCTTGTGATCGCGGTTGATCGCGACACCTGTCAGGCCGGTGACGCCTTCCGCCATGGCGGCGGCCACCTGGCCGGAACCGCCAGCCGGGCCGTAAGGGACAATCATGGTCAGGGCGCGCTCGGGAAAGCCGCCAGGCTTGTCCATCGATGCTTCCTTGACCTTGCATTCAAATGCGTGCGCTGTGCCGCTGACGGCAAGCATCATGCCGGCAACAACGCCGAAGCTGAGAAGTTTTTTCATCATTTCCTCCGGTTAAAACCCGCCGATGACTTCTCCCCCGGCGGCTACGATATTATGAACACCATTTTCCCGCCGGGAAAAGTGCTAATCGAAGAGAAAGCAGGAGGGCTTGGCGACGTGACGCGTGGTGAATTGTCACGTGTGTGACGCCTGGGTGCTGTTGTCAGCCGATGCGCGAACTCAGGAGAAGGCTTGTGTCAGTATCCTTGACACCTGTGATCTGACGAAGCCGCGAGATCGCGGTGTCGAACGATTCCAAGGTTGTTGTCTGGATTTCTGCTGCGAGATCCCAGCGCCCGTTGGTGGTAAAGAGGCGGGTAATCTCCGGCATCGAGATCATCTTCGCAATGATGTCCTCTTCCTCGTTCGCTGCCACGTTGATCAGGATCCAGCCCGATACGCTGTGGCGGAATTCCTCCGCCCCGAGGGTGACGGTGTAGCCGGTGATGACCCCCGAGGCCTCCATTTTCCTGATGTGTGAATCAATGGTGACACGGGACACGCCAAGCTCGTGCGACATCTGCGTGACGGACATGCGCGCATTGCGTTTCAGAAGGGCGACAATACTGGCATCAAGACTGTTCATCGGTGTGACCCTAGGGAAATCGACAATAATTCACGAAAATTTAATAACTCGTTATTTGTAAAAGGATCAAATCAAAATTTATGAAATTTGCCGCCGCATCGGAAAATTTCTGATCAAATCTGAAAGCAGGGGCGGCCAGACCAGCCACTATCCGACAAGATTCCGTACGGTTTCGATTGTATCGGCCTCTGCTGCCGGCTTGTCCCATCTGATGCGGCTGATGCGGGGAAAGCGGAGGGCAATTCCTGATTTGTGACGCGGGCTGTCATGTGCGCTGTCAAAGGCCAGTTCGACGACAAGTCTCTTTTCCACCTCGCGCACCGGTCCGAACCTGTTGGTGGTATGCGCGCGCACCCATTTGTCGAGTTCGCGAAGCTCTTCGTCGGTGAAGCCGGAATAGGCCTTGCCGACAGGAACGATCTCGTTGCCGCGCCAGATGCCGAAGGTGTAGTCGGAATAGAACGAACTTCGTCTTCCGTGGCCGCGCTGCGCATACATCATCACCGTGTCGATCAGCCGCGGGTCGCGCTTCCATTTGAACCAGGGGCCTTTCGGCCGGCCGGCGACATAGAGGCTGTCCCGCTGCTTTATCATCAACCCTTCATGGCCGTGAACTGCCGCTCCCTCGGTCCGGAGCGTGGCAAGATCGACCCAGCTTCCGAAATCGAGAACGCCCGACAGATCAAGGCGTGATCCGGCATGCGCCGACATCCAGGATTCCAGCCGGGACCGCCGCGCTGTCAGGGGAAGGTCGCGAAGATCGGTGTCGCCGTCGAACAGCATGTCATAGACCCGCACAAAGGCCGGAAAGTCCTTCAGATGCGATTTGGCGGGTGTCTTGCGGTTCAGCCGCTGTTGCAGGCAGTTGAAGGCCAGCGGTTCGAAATCATGGCCGACGAGCAGTTCCCCGTCGAGAACGGCCTGTCCGCCAAGGCTGGCGGCAAGATCGGGGAAGGCCGCGCTGATGTCATCGCCTGTGCGTGAAAAGATACGGCTGCTGTCGCCGTCGATCACCAGCTGGACGCGGATGCCGTCCCATTTCCATTCCGCCTGGTAATCGCCCGGCGCCAATCTGTCGAAGTCGCGCGTCTCGTCTATCGGATTGGCCAGCATCATGGGGTGAAAGGTGCGCGCATGGTGGATTTCCGGGCGCGCGGCTTTGCCGTCGAGCCAGGCAAAGAGATTGGTGTAGGGAATCTCCAGCCCGTGCCAGATCTTCTCGATCTCCTCAAGGTCGCGACCGCTATAGGCGGAAAGGGCCGTCTTCGCCAGCTGCGCCGAAACGCCGACGCGAAGGCCGCCTGTCGCCAGCTTGATCATGGCCCAGCGTTCTGCCGGGCTGGCGGCGTCAAGCAGCCCGGCGACCTCCTCGGCGAGGCGCGCCTTCGGCAGGCTCTCGATGCGTTCAATAAAGGCGGAGACGGCGGGAAGAGGCGCGGCCGTGCCGCCAGGCGGGGATGGCCAGATCAGGGAAATGGTTTCCGCCATGTCGCCGACATAGTCATAGGACATCAGATAGAGTTCGGGATCGACCCTGTCCATCACCAGCTGGCGCAACGCCGCCGGCTTCAGGTTTGCAAGGCTGAGGTCGCGGGTGATCGCGGCCAGCGCATACCCGCGGTCGGGATCCGGAGTCGTCTTGAAGTAACCAGCCATCGCCGCGATCTTGGCGTTGCGCGACGGGGTCAGGACCAGGGTTTCGAGAAGAGCCGCAAAATCCTTCATTCGCCGGAATCCTCGTCACGGCCTTGGATATAGAGCGGCTCGGCCTGCAAGCCGCGCTGCCGGCACCAGTGCACCAGCGCATCCTCGCGCCCATGCGTGACCCATACTGTCTCTGCGCCGGTGGCAATGATGGTCTCGGTCAGTTCGTTCCAGTCCGCATGGTCGGAAATCACCAGCGGCAGCTCCACCCCGCTCTGTTTGGCGCGCTGCCTTATCGTCATCCAGCCCGAAGCCTGACAGACCACCGGGTCGGGAAGCCGCCGCGACCAGCGGTCGCGAAGCGCGGATGGCGGGGCGATGACAACATGGCCCGGGAAGACATCCTTTTCGCGGTCCAGCGCCTTGCGAAGATCGCCTAGATCGATGCCCTGTTCCATGTAATAGCCGCACAGCTTTTCCTGCGCGCCGTGCAGATAGATGGGCGCGTCATGGCCAGCCTCGCGGATCAGCTTTATGATCCGTTGCGCCTTGCCAAGGGCATAGGCGCCGATGACGTGGCAACGTTCGGGCTGTGCTGCGACAGAGGCGAGAAGACGCGTTATCTCGACCGTCGGGTCGGGATGCTGGAATACCGGCAGGCCGAAGGTCGCCTCGGTGACGAACAGATCGCATGGCACCAGCTCGAAAGGCTGGGCGGTGCTGTCGGGATAGGTCTTGTAGTCGCCGGTGACGACCGCGCGCCGTCCCTGATATTCGATCAGCACCTGTGCGCTGCCGAGGATGTGGCCTGCCGGATACAATGTGATGCCGGCATCATCGATGGCCAGCCTTTCGCCGAATTTCAGCTCCTGAAAACTGCCGGCGCACCCGGCGCCGTAACGGTGCTTCATGATGTCGATGGTCTGCGGCGTTGCCAGGACATGGTTGTGGCCCGGGCGCGCATGGTCGGCATGGCCGTGCGTGATGATCGCGCGGTCAACAGGCCGCACCGGGTCGATATAGGTGTCGATCGGCTCTATATAGAGTTCATGGTTCAGCCATCTCATGATCCTCAATATAGGCAGGCGCCGCCCTACCTCCAGTCCCACCCGCTTACCGGCTGGCTTCATCAGCGCGGGTGGGACTGGTTCGATCACCAGGTCGAGGCGGCCGGTCATGCTCTGGCCGGCAAGGATGTGATCGTTTTCGCGCCGACTGGCGCCGGCAAGACGCTTGCCGGGTTTCTGCCCTCCTTCCTCGATATCGCCGAGCGTGGCTCGAACGGCAGGCTTCACACGCTTTATATATCGCCGCTGAAGGCGCTTGCCGTCGATGTGCACCGGAATATCGCGACGCCGATCGAGTCGCTCGACCTGCCGGTCAGCTTCGAGACCCGCACCGGCGACACGCCATCCTCGCGCCGCCAGCGGCAGAAGACGAAGCCGCCGGACTTTCTGATGACGACGCCGGAATCCCTGGCCCTGCTGTTGTCATACGATGACGCCGGCGATTACTTCAGCGGGCTGCGATATGTGATCATCGACGAGCTTCACGCCTTTTTCGACAACAAGCGCGGCGACCTTCTCAGCCTCAATCTCGAACGGCTGGCAACGCTGGCTCCGCAGGCGCGGCGGATCGGGCTGTCCGCCACCATCGACAAGCCTGACGCCGCGCGCGACTGGCTGTGCCGTGATGGCGGTGCGATGGTGCGGGTGCCGCAGGCGGTAGCCCCGGTCATCGACATCCTGCAGACCGACAACCGCATCCCGTGGTCGGGCCATATGGCACGACACGCGCTGGACGAGGTCTACGCCCAGATCGCCGCATCGCGCATGAGCGTGGTGTTCGTCAACACGCGTGCGCAGGCGGAATTCGTCTTCCAGCGCCTGTGGCAGCTGAACGACAGGAACCTGCGCATCGCGGTGCATCACGGATCACTGGAACGCGAGCTGCGCCGCAAGGTCGAGGCAATGATGGCGGCGGGAGGCCTTGACTGTGTTGTGGCGACAAGCTCGCTTGACCTTGGCCTTGACTGGGCGGATGTCGATCTGGTGATCCAGGTCGGCGCGCCGAAGGGGGTCAGCCGGCTGCTGCAACGGGTGGGCCGGGCGAATCACAGGCTGGATGAGCCAAGCCGCGCGATCCTGGTGCCGACCAACCGCTTCGAATATCTGGAATGCGTCGCCGCCAAGGCCGAGATTGCCGGCAACAGGCTTGACGGGGCGGCCTTCCGGCGCGGGGGCTTTGATGTGCTGGCACAACATGTTTTCGGCGTGGCGTGCAGCGGTGCCTTCAGGGCTGATGATCTCTTTGAAGAGGTGACCCGCGCCGCGCCCTATGCCGATATCTCCCGTGCCCAGTTCGACCAGCTCGTCGATTTTGTCACCAATGGCGGCTACGCGCTGCAGGCCTATCCGCAATATAACCGTCTGGCGACACTGAAGGATGGCAGTCTCGCGCTTCGCGAAGCACGGATGGCGCGCCAGTACCGGATGAATATCGGCACGATTGTCGAAAGCCCGATGCTGAAGGTGAAGCTCCGCAACCGGACGCTTGGCACCATTGAAGAGAATTTCGTGGTCAATCTGACCGCTGGCGACACCTTTCTGTTCGGCGGGCAGGTGCTGACCTTCGAGGGAATCAGCAATGCCGCCGTCCTGGTGTCTAAATCGAAAGGGGGAGAGGCGCAGATCCCGAGCTATGGCGGCGGGCGTCTGCCCTTGTCGAGCAACCTGTCGCTTGCGGTGCGTCAGCTGATCGGCGACCGTGACAGCTGGCAACATCTTCCTGATCAGATTCGCGACTGGCTGGCCCTTCACGACGAGCGCTCCGCGCTGCCCGATGAGAAGACGCTTCTTGTCGAGGTCTTTCCGCATCGCGGGCGGCATCACACCGTCGTCTACAGCTTTGCCGGGCGCAACGCGAACCAGACGCTCGGCTTTCTGATGCTGCGCCGGATGAGGCGGGCAGGGCTTCGACCGCTCGGCTTTTCGATGACGGATTACGCCCTTGCGGTGTGGTCGCTTGACCCGCCCGAGGAGGTTGAGGGCCTTCTTGATCCCGACATCATGACAGAGGAGTTCGAGGAGTGGCTTCAGGACACGCCGCTTCTCAAGCGGCTGTTCCGCGATGCCGCCATCATCTCCGGCCTTGTGGAGAGGCGGCATCCCGGTCAGGTGAAGACCGGGCGGCAGATCCTGTTCAGCTCCGACCTGATCTATGATGTGCTTCGCAAGCACGAGCCGGACCATATCCTGCTTCAGGCGGTGCGCCGCGACGCCATGCAGGGGCTGATCGACGCCGGAAGGCTTGCCGATACGCTGCAATCGATCGCAGGAAACATTGTCTGCCGGCGGCTGGATATGATATCGCCCATGGCGGTGCCGCTGATCATGCAGATCGTGCGCGAAAACACGGTCCGGAGCGAGGTTGGCGACGATCTGCTTCTGGATATGGAAGAGGACATCATCCGCGCGGCCAATGTCGAGAAAATCCACTGAATTCGCCGGTCACGGCTTTGATCTTCACCCCAGCGGGGCGCTGTACTGGCCGGATCAGCGGCTTGTTGTCGTCAGTGACCTGCATCTGGAGAAGGCATCGAGCTATCATGCATCGGGGCAGTTCCTGCCGCCCTATGACACGGCGCAGACGCTGGATCGGCTTGCGGCTGTCATTGACGAGTTTGCGCCGGCGCGCCTGCTGCTTCTTGGCGATGTCTTCCATGACGGCCGCGCCTGGCAGCGCATGTCGGCTGACAACAAGGCCTGTCTTGAAGCCATTCTGGCGCGGGTGGACAGCCTGTGGATCGAGGGCAATCACGACGAGAGCTTTGTGCCGCCGGGGCACGAGGCGCGCCGTGAGACCGATATCGACGGCATCATCTTCCGGCATATCATGGATGAGGGCGACTCCCGGCCCGAGATCAGCGCGCATTATCATCCGGCAGCGGTGATCCGTCACCGCGGTGCGCGTCTGCGGCGGCCATGCTTCGTGCGGGCGCAAGGCAAGCTGGTCATTCCGGCCTTTGGCGTCATGACAGGCGGTCTTGATTGCTGCGACCCGGCGCTGGCCGGGCTTCGGGGCCGCGACACGCAGCTTTATCTTCTGGGACAGGACGGGGTGTTTGTGCCGCCTGCCGGGCTCGCCGCCGACAGCAGAAAGTCGCGGCGGCGCTAGAGCGCGTCAATGGCCATGCGAAGCTGGTCAGCGATCGGCGCATCCGGCGGCAACCTGCCGAGAAGCGACTGCCAGAGCTGCCGCGCCCTATCGCTGTCGCCATTGATTTTTGCGAAAAGCCCGGCGATGTAGAGGGTCTCCGGCCGCTCCGGTGCGCTTTCCTGAAGCCGTGACAGCAGCCTCTCCGCCGCATCGGCAAATCTGGCCTCAAGCCGGTTCACCACCATATGTTCCAGCGCTGCGATCTGCATCGCGGCATCCGCCACTTTTGCGTCGGCGGCCCCGATCAGGGCCGACTGCGCCTCATCAGCCCGTCCCATGACCTGATAGGCGCGGGCGAGGCGCTGCCACCCGGCGGCATCCGACGGGTCGTCGGCAAGGCGGGCGGCAAGCCCCTCGACCATGCCTTCGATCATCGCGGCGCGGTCCTCATCCGACATTTCGGCGGCGGCGGCGATCTGGCCTGCGGCCGGGCCGGGGGGCGCAGATTCGGGGGGCGCAGAGTCAAGGTTGATACCGCCGGCGCGGGCCGCATCGGCGATGTTGTCCGTCA
>JBMHCH010000007.1:0-13186 GCA_049890015.1 Puniceispirillaceae bacterium (SeqCode) | reverse complement strand
AAGGACGAGGCTCGCGTGGCAGAGTTGGCACGCTCCTATACAAGCGAAGCTATCGATACTCTTGTAGAGTTGATGCGCCACGGCAAGGATGACCGTGTGCGTGGCACGGCCGCTCAAGCGCTGCTGGATCGTGGCTGGGGCAAGCCAAAGGTCGAAGTGGTCTCTGAGGGTGACGCTGGCTATTTGGCAGCCTTAAAGAGTGCCCAGACACAAATAGAGTAAGCGCATTGAGCCAGCGCCTCCTGATAACTGAACACATTTTCTGCGGCGAAAGACAAATTTAGAATTGTGCCTTGATAGCATTCCGGGATTTCATAAACCTCAATCAGTCTTCAGATACCAGCCGTGAATCGAGCAGTTGTCCTTCGCGCGACAGGATCGGATAGGCGATTGACGCGACATGGCTGTTGAATTCCTTGAAGGCCAACCCGGTCTCCAGATGCAGATCGCTTGATTCCAGACTTTCTACGCGCCCTTTTGCCAGCCGTTTCAGATGGCTTTTCCGGCTCTTGCGCTGACGGTGCGTGAACTCGCCCTTTTCTTCAATCAGCCGGCGCGCGATTCCGACATCGCCAGAGACCAGCACATTGCCCGCCAACGCGATATTGGCAATTACCCGGTCATGCATGCTGCGAAGCTCGGCCAGCCCCTCTTCCGAGAAGCGGATGCCGTCCCGATCGCGGTTGGCAGCCAGCTGCGAGAGTGTCTTGGAGACCACATCACCTGCCGCCTCGACCGCAATGGCGAACTCCAGAAGGTTACGCAATTCCTTGCGGTTGCTGACTTTGCCGTTCTGGCTGCCATTTACGCCTGACAGATCGGCCACATAGCGGCGTGTACCGTCCAGCGCTTCATTGATGATCAGATCCTTTTCGATGATCCGGTTCATCCGGTCCTTGTCGAAATCTTCTAGCAGCCCCATCACCGGAAGCATCATCTCCTCGACGATCAGAAGCATCCGCTGGAGTTCCCGCTTGATGCTGGCAATGGCAAGTGTCGGGTCGTCCAGCGCGTCTAGGTCCAGCACGCTGCGATGGTGCGCTGGCATGTCATCGCGGCCAGCCACATCCTCGGGCATCACCTTTGCCGTTATGGTCGCCAGCAAACCGCTAAAGGGCACCGCCAGAAGCAGCAGGGCGTTGAACAGCACATGGCCGAGGATGACGGTCTGGCCGGCGCCCGCGTCTGGCAGCAGCTCGATCAACGGGGACCGGTTGACCACAACCACCATGATAACGGCAGCCGTGCCGCGCAGGATGGCATTCATCACCGGCACCTGCCGCGCCGCAGGCGGCATCGCCCGCGTCATCCATAGCGGCAGCAGGGATGAACCGAGATTGGCGCCAAGCATCAACGAAATCCCGACCATCAGCGGCAAAGCGCCGATCGCGACCATTGTCACGAACATCAGCACCGCCGCCACCGAGGAATGCATGATGAATGTCAACACGGCCCCGACAAGGAAGGCGGTGATGAAATCGCGTTCAAGGAAAATGGCCATCTGCGGCAGGAAGGCGCTGTCGCGGATGGGGGTCACCGTGGTGCGCATCAGTTCCAGCGCAATCAGGATCAGGGCCACGCCAAGCAACGCACGGCCGATCTGCTTTGCCAGGGCCGACTGGCTCTTCAGGAACATCAACCCGCCTGTCAACAGCAACAGGGGTGCAAGCCAGCTGATCTCCATACTCAGGAACTGAATCACCAGCGCCGAGCCAAGATCCGCCCCCAACATCGCGGGAAGGCCAAGCTGAAAGGACAGCGTGCCCGCGCTGACGAAGCCGGCAATCAGCATCGCCACCGCTACCGAGCTCTGCATGATGGTGGCAAGCGCCATCCCAGCAAAGGTCGCCCTGAACCTTGCGTTGGATCCGGTCACCAGCCTGCGGAAGGACGCGCCGAAGGCGCGCTCCACACCTGTGCGCACCATCCTGACGGCAAACAGTAGCAGAATGGTTGCGCCAGCAAGTTCCAGCAGAAACTGAACGATTACCATTCTGGGCCGGCACTACACTGGAGGGGAACGTGTATAGGTACTTGCATCGGTGGGTTCAGCTTTCCGGCACCTCTTCTGTTAATGTAATAGCCAACGGCTGGTGATCAGACGCATCGGTCGCGCTGTAGACTTCAACAGCGGTGACCGCATCTGCGAGGTTATGCGAAACAAAGAAGTAATCGCGGCAATGCGGCCCCTGCGGCCATTGCTGGTGGTCGAACAACCCGCAGGTCGGCGCATGTGGCGCATTGCCATTAAGGGCACGCCAAGCATCGTGAAACAGGGCTCTGTCTCCGCTGAAAGGCTGCATCATGGTGTTGTAGTCTTCGTTGTCCACCTCCGCATTGAAATCACCACATAGCACGGTTCGAACCGGGCGTGGTGTCGCCGCATATGGATCATCGCCGCACTCTTCGGGGCTGTAAGCCTGATTGGCAAGCGTTTCGTCAAAAAGGCTCCGTAAACGCTGCATTTGCGCTACACGTTGGGTCTTGCTGTGGAATTCGAGGTGCGTGGTGACGATCTGCCATGGAACAGTACCTTGCATCACAACAGCTTCCAATGCCTGACGCGGCATATGCTTTACCGGGTTCGCCGGCGCCGGCTGCGGCAGTGAGTGAGCAAAAGTCTGGATGATCGGCAGGTTTGTCAGAATTGCGTTACCAAACTGCCAACGCCGACCGGTCCCGGAATGATGCCGGTCAATGGCTGCTCCGAACAGCGTTTCATACCCCGGGAAATATTCTGCCAACTCCTGCAACTGATCATGACAGGCCCCGCCATCCATCTTGGGATTGAACCGGGCGACCTCCTGAAGACAGATGACATCGGCCGGCCCCATATCAGCGATTACGCCGGCAATACGACCGAGGTCGACCCTGCCATCGACACCAAGCCCACATTGTATGTTCCAAGAAACGATGCGCACGGGTCAGCCATCCACCTCCCGAATAGCGACCAGCATGTTGGCCATTTCGGTAAACCCTGCTCCCCCATGACCAATAGTGATATAGGTTGGCGGCAATTCGAGCTGATCAGCAAAGGCGCTTACGTTGGCAACGCCGACCGAATGACTGAAAAAGCTAAACATGGGCCCGTCATTTGGCGAGTCTCCAATAAAGATAAAACGCTGCTCGGTAGCGTCGATATCAAACCCCAGTACGTCACGCGTAAAGCGCCTTGTCATGGTAAGCTTGTCATAGTTGCCGAACCAGGCATTCACATGGATGGAGCTAACTTTTACCGTCGCCCCACCTTCCTTGAGAATAGCAACAATCTGCGAAATGGCCTGATCGTCCAACGGCGCGACGTCTTCGCAAAAGTCAATCGCCAGATCAGTCTCGCGATAGGCTTGGTCAGCCGAGATACTGGCCCCAGGGACAGCGGAGAGCACCGCGTCACCAAGCGCTGTCAACCGTTCGGAATTATGGTGGCGTAATGCCTCATCATCGGCATAGTAGCGGCGCATCTTGCAATTGCCGCGATCATAGTGAAAATAAAAGGCACCATTCTCGCCGACGACTCCATCCACCGGCCAGAGGCGGGCGATCAGATCACACCACCCGGCGGGGCGACCAGTAATCGGCACTACCGAAAGGCCACTTTCGCGCAGCCGTTCCATCGCGTTGTAGGACGCGGCTGGCAGCTGCCCGTCAGTGGTCAGCGTGTCATCGATATCGGTGAAGACACCGATCAGCCGGCGACCCGCGTTGTCAGACAGTCCAGCTAGAGGCTTCATGCTGCTATCCTGTCGACCCAGCGCTCAAGACTCGCCACGTTGTCAGACGTCGCCTTCAGCCCAAGTTTCGTCCGTCGCCATAATATATCCTCAGCCGTGTAGGCCCATTCATGCTGAACAAGATAATTTGCCTCGCATTCATGTAGACCCGGGCATAGTTCGGCACCGAGTCCGGCCTCACTGCGCACACCGTCCAGCATGCTGTCCATCCGTGTCCCGTAGGCCAGTGCATAACGTTTCAGAAGCGCCGGATCGAGGAAATGGTATTTTGCCTCTGCATCGGCCATAAACCTTTCGAGATCACCGCCATCAATATCGCCGCCGGGCAATGGAACACGGGCAGTCCAGGCTCCGGTGCTGCGCCTCGTCAGTTTCATGATCTGGTCTGTCGCCTGCTCAGCCAGCTTTCGATAGGTAGTGATTTTTCCGCCCAGCACCGACAGGGCCGTTGCGCCGCAGGCTGTCTGCTGTACGTCTAGCCGATAGTCTCGAGACACTTTCTTGGCATCACCCTCGCCATCAAGCAGCGGCCTGATGCCGGCATATGACCAGATGATGTCATGACGTCCGATCTGCTTCGTGAAAAAGCGGTTGGCCGTCTCACAGATGTAATCCAACTCACGGGTCGACGCCCGGAAATTGTCAAGATCGCCCTTGAAGTCATCATCGGTCGTGCCGACCAGGCTGTAATCGCTCTCATAGGGGATGGCAAAAACAATGCGCCCATCCGGATTCTGGAAGATGTAGGCATTGTCATGATCGAACAGTTTGGGAACAACGATATGGCTGCCCCGAACAAGACGTCCGGAATGTGCCTCCACGTCATCGATTACGGTTTCAAGACACTGCGACGCCCACGGTCCGGTCGCGTTCACCACCAGACCAGCAGTCATCCGGAGAGACTCGCCAGAGCGATGGTCCTTTAAGCTGACCGTCCAGCCCTTCGTCTCGGGCTGCGGCGTGGCTTTCACGCATTCGGTACGGGTCAGGATACTGGCCCCGCGCTCCTGCGCATCAATGGCATTGAGAACAACAAGGCGCGCGTCATCAACCCAGCAGTCATAATAGTAAGCAGCGCTTGTTATATCCGGCTTCAGTGTCGCGCCATACGGCGAAGTCTTTAGGTCAACACCTCCCGATGCAGGCAGTTTTTCACGACCACCAAGATGGTCGTAGAGAAACAGCCCAAGCCGGATCAGCCAGGCTGGCCGAACACCCGGGCTGTGCGGCAGAATGAAACGCAGTGGGCTGATGATGTGCGGCGCGGCTGCCATCAATACTTCACGTTCCATCAGCGCGGCTCGCACGAGCCCGAATTCATAGTGTTCAAGATAGCGAAGCCCGCCATGGATCAACTTCGTGCTTGCAGAAGATGTTGCGCTGGCAAGATCGCCCTTCTCGCACAAGGTCACACGAAGGCCACGCCCTGCTGCATCCCGTGCTATGCCAACGCCGTTTATGCCGCCACCAATAATCAGGATGTCGGTGTCGTAACTGTTTGTCATTTGATCCCCGCATGCATGAAGGACTGGACGAATTGACGCTGGAAAAGCAGGAATGCGACTAGGAGCGGGGCCACAGCCAGCAAGGTGCCGGCCGTGATGATCGACCATTCGACGCCTGACTCAGGTGCGCCAAAAATCGCCAATCCGACTGTCAACGGGCGGGTGTTAACCGAATTAGTAATAACAAGAGGCCACAGAAAATTGTTCCAGTGGTAACTCACCGACACCAGCCCGTAGGCGACATATGTCGGCCTAGCAAGCGGCACATAGACCTTCAGCAAGACCTGGATCAGCGAACAGCCCTCAACGCGCGCCGCTTCTTCCAGCTCCTTGGGTATGGTCTTGAAGGTCTGCCGCAGCAGGAAGATACCGAAGGCGCTTGCCATATAGGGGAGGCCAACACCGGTTATGGTATCGACAAGGTTAAGCCTGGTCATGGTGGTGTAGTTCTCAACGATCAGCACCTCGGGCATGATCATCAACTGCAAAAGCACAAAGACAAAGGCGATAGATTTGCCGTGAAAATCAAAACGCGCAAAGGCGTAAGCCGCCAGCGTACACAAGATGAACTGCGCCGCCAGAATTGATGTCACCAGCATGAAGGTGTTGAGGAAATATCTAGCAAAGGGCGCCTGGTCCCAGGCGATCCGGAAATTTTCCAGTGTCAACGGCGCAAACAAATCAAAACGAATTGCATATTCTGCTGGGTGAAACGCACTCCAGAAAGCGTAGATCAGCGGTGACAGCCATAGGATGGCCAGCAGCCAAGCGGCAGCCGTCTCGAGTTGTGCGAAAACAGATTGGGAGCGGCCGATCCGGATCATTGGTAATGCACCCGCTTGTCAAGAAAGACGAACTGACCAACCGCGATCAGCGCCAGCACCACCAGCAACACCACTGTAAGCGTCGAGGCATAAGCCTGATCAAGGAAGCTGAAGGCGACTTCGTAGATATAATACAACAGCAGAGAACTAGCGTTATCGGGCCCGCCTTTGGTGAGGATGAAAAGATGGTCCACCAGCTTGAAGGAATTGATCACGGCATTGATCAGCACGAATAGTGTTGTCGGCATCAGAATATGGAATAGCACCCGCCGGAAGAAATACCAGCGGCTGGCACCTTCAAGTTTGGCCGCCTCTTCCAGCTCGGGCGACACCGACTGCAGCGCCGCAAGGTAGAAGATCATGAAAAATCCAGCTTCTTTCCAAATGGTAATAACAATGATGCAGCCAAGCACGGTGGCGGGGTCACCAAGCCAGTTATGGCTAGAAAATCCAAACAAACGCGAAATCTGGTCAATCAGCCCGATATCAGGTGTGTAGAAGAACAGCCAGATATTAGCGACGGCAATCATTGGCAAAATGGTGGGCGTGAAATACGCCATGCGAGCCAGCGATTTGAGTGGTAGCTTGCCGTTCACCCATAGGGCCATGAGAATGGCCAGCGCAATAGACGCCGGGATGGTGCCAACCGCATAGATGACATTATTCCACGCGACCTGCCAGAAGACTTCATCCTCCAGCATATATTCGAAATTTTCGATGCCAACAAATTCGGCCGGTCGAAGGGCTGTGCCCTGTGAATAAAAGCTCTTCGCTAGCGTTGCTAGCGTCGGATAATAAGTAAACGCAATAAGAAATATGGCCGCCGGTGCAAAGAGCAGCCAGCCATAAACAGACATCATTGTCGAGCGTCTGATCATCTTCACAATTCCCGCAATCCGGCATCAGCGAAAAGTCAAAGAACGATCCCCGACAACACCGGATGGCATTGTCGGGGATACAGGAGGACCCTAGCGGTAGCGCTTCAACAGACGATCAGCCTGCTTCTGCGCGGCACCAAGAGCATCTGCTGGTGACTTTGACCCGGTCAAAGCCGACTGGATGGCGTCGTCCAGCAATTTGCGAACACGACCTGTCTGATAAGTAGACAGTTCCGCAGTAGCGAATTCTAGCTGGTCGCGAGCAACAGCCGCTGGCGGAAATTCTTTGACATAGGACTGCAGGGCAGCGGTGTTATAGGCTTCGGGTCCTGTACCGAGATAGCCCGTCTTCATACTCCACTCGCCCGTTCTGCCAGGCTGGGTCAGAAACTTGATCAGCTTCAGCGCAGCTGCTTTTTCTTCATCAGAGCTGTCCTTGAAGATGTAGAAATTGCCGCCGCCTGTGGGGGTGCCGCGACGCTTCTGTGCCGGTAGCATGGCAACACCAAAATCGAACGAAGCGTTTTTCTTGACGGTCGTCAGGTTGCCTGTCGAATGCCACATAATGGCAGTCTTCTCTTCGAGGAAGTTCTGGCGAAGTGTGCCCCACTCGATGGTGCCAGATGGCATAATTCCATGATCAGAACCAAGGCTCTTCCAGAATTCCAGCGCCTCGACAGTTGCCGGAGCATCAAAATAGGTCTCGTTGCCGTCACCATTCATCAGGGTTTGGCCGTTCTGCATCGCCAGCGCGCCGAACATCCAGTACGGATAGCCCGTGGACGGGATCATCGCGCCCCACTGATCAACATTGTCACCGCTCTTCTTTGTTAGTTTCTTGCCAGCAGCGACAAGCTCATCCCAAGTTGCCGGCGGGCTTTCAGGATCCAGCCCAGCCGCCCGGAAAGCGTCCTTGTTATAATACATCACGATGGTAGAGCGCTGGAATGGAATGCCCCAGGTCTTGCCCTGTGTGCGGCCATTTTCCATCAACGCCGGGTAGAAGCTGTCAAGCCACGCCTTTTCATCGGCGGTTTTGACAACATCGTCAAATGCGACAATCGCACCCTGCTCGATCAGTTCATAGATATCGATCGAGAACATCACTGACAGCTGCGCTGGCTCACCACTTTTCAGTGCGGCAAGCGCCTTGATGCGAGCGTCATTATAGTTGCCGGCATATATCGCATTGACGTTTATATCCGGATTTTCTTTTTCAAAGTCTGCCACCAGCCCGTCGACAATCTTGGTGAGCGCACCACCGACTGCAACAGGGTAATACATAGTCAACTCAACCGCAGTCGCGGCTGATGACATACCAAGGCTCAATGCCGCAGCAAGCGCCAAGCGTTTGGCAGATTGTTTTAGTATTTTGAGCATCATTTCCTCCTCTATCGTAAGGTGACCGCTTTGCGGGTCATGATCCGTCCGTGGCTCATCAGACGGGAATTCGTTGATCAAGCCCTACAAATCGTAGGCCTTGAGGTCGTCATTCCGCTTGCCGCTAGCGGCATCGAAAACATGGACATCGCTGCCACTCCAGCTCAGCCTGGCTTTTGTGGGCTTGTTCAGTTTCATTTGACCAGGCTGCCGCACCAGAACCGGCTGGCCACCAATCCGAGCGTCAATCATTGTTTCGGAGCCCAGATAATCTGCACTGACCAGTTCAGCCGGCAGACCCCTACTGTCCGAGATCGTTATATGCTCGGGGCGGATGCCGACCTTCATGGGGCGGTCCGTCAGCTCCAAGATATTTGTGCTGTTCTCACCTTTGGCCACCATGCCACCCGAACCAGATACGAGATCCAGCAATCGCATAGGCGGCGTGCCAATAAATGAAGCGGCAAAGGTTGTCATTGGCCGCTCGTAAAGTTCCTCAGGCGTACCTTCCTGCTCGATACGGCCGTCACGCATCAGAATCACTTTGTCACCCATGCTCATAGCTTCAGCCTGATCGTGGGTAACATAGATAACCGTCATATTAAGGCGCTGTTGCAACGCCCGTATTTCAACCCGCATATCGTGGCGCAGCTTCGCATCCAGGTTGGACAGCGGCTCGTCCATCAAGCAGATATCATTTTCGGCGATGATCGCGCGGGCTAGGGCAACGCGCTGACGCTGCCCGCCGGAAAGCTGACCAGGCTTGCGCTCAAGCACCTCCTGCAGACCAACGATTTCCGCAACCCTCTCCAGGCGTTTTACTCGTTCGCCAGCAGGCACTTTGCGAACCTTCAAACCAAATACGATGTTCTCCGCAACGTTAAGGTGCGGAAACAACGCATAGGACTGGAAAACCATCGAGAGAGCGCGTTCTGACGGCGGCGCATTCGTGACATCGTCCCCCCCGATGCGCAGCCGGCCTTCTGTCACTTCTTCAAGGCCCGCAATCATTCGAAGTGTTGTTGACTTTCCGCATCCGGAAGGTCCAAGCAGAATCGCGAAACTTCCGCTATTCACATTGAACGACACATTGTCAACGCCAGTCGTTGGTCCCCAGCGCTTGGTTACGCTCTCTAGCTCAATCGTCGCCATAACAGCTTGTCGCGCCTCCCCAGGCTCGTTATCCGCCGGATGGTAGTACCGGATATAACGAAGATGTTCTATCTCTCACAAAAAATGTAAGTTTACTTACAGACTTATGTCAAGGAGATTACCTTCAAAGAGGAACTTGTCACATTGCAAAGTCGTGTATCAGCCTGTTCCGTCAGGCATTTTGGCGATGTGCAGATCTACATTGCTGTTTCTGACAAGCTGCGTCAGGTCCGGCGCAAGTGCTTGATCAGTAAATATCGCATCAATTTCTGATACACTGGCGAAAGGCATAAGGGCGGATGCGTTCAACTTGGAATGGTCAAATCCAGCAAATTTGACGCGGGCTATATCCATAGCAGCGCGCGATGCCTGTGCGTCCCTGTAGTGATAGTCCAGAAGCTGTCCATCATCCGTAAGTGACCCCACACCAAAAATCCCGTAATCAACCCTGAAGCGCCGCAAGAATCCGGCTGTAGTGTCATCCCAGATCGCTCGGTCACGATTGCGCACAAGTCCACCAGTAAGAATGATCTCAAAATCTGTTTTTTCACACAGAGTATATACCACATCTATATGATTTGTAATGATTTTTAGATTCTGATGCGATATGAGGGCCTCGGCAACTGACGCCATGGTTGTGCCGATGTCTATAAACAGCGAAGCGCCGTTCGGAATCTTTGACGCAATCAGTTTACCAATCTGCTCTTTGGCAAGGGCATTGCGCCCCTTTCGGTTTGGATAGGCGAGCCTGTCAGTTCCCGGCCGCAAGCCGGCACCACCGTGGTAACGCCGGACGAGATTACGTGAATCGAGAAAGATGATATCGCGCCGGACAGTTTGCTGCGAAACACCAAACTGTGCAGAGAGTTGATCGATAGAAACGTAACCAAGCTCGCGAACCAGCTTCAAGATACTGTCTTGCCTTGAATTCAGTTTTGGCATGTTTGCGTCGAACAATGCCTATCCCCCACGATTGACTCTCGTCTACAATATCCCACCAGTCAAATAATGTAAAATAACTTACAAATCCGCCTGAGCAATCAATTCTAGGCGAGCCAACCACTAAGCGTAATGTCTATTATATCTGTTATATAACACCTGACGCATAACACATCTTCTGTGTGGTTACCCCCACATCTATCGGTCCCGTGACGACGAAGTCCACGCCCGGTTTCCCGTAGGCGCGGGCATAGCCATTAGCCATGAACCGCGCGCCCTGTTCGTGCCGGGGCGTGACGTGGCGGATGCCCGAGGCGGCTAGTCCGCGATAGAGTTTATTCGTGTGCACGCCGGGAATGCCAAAAGTTGTCGCCAAGCGCAAACCAATTGACACCCCCTTGCCTCCATCCATACATCACCGTTCAATGTCCGAGTCACCAAAACCTCGAACATACGCCCCACCCCTCGACCCAATTCGTTTCAGATCCAGCAAGCCGACCAAGTAACCCCCGGTTCGGCGTCCACGAGGCGGGAGCCGCGAAGCCTGAACCTCGGACCTCTGCCCATGATACGCGGCTCAAGGTCCGTGGTCCTTGGCCCTCTGGCCAGGGTCGAGGGTTCAGGCAAGGTTGCAAGTAAGGTTTTGACAGTTGACCTATAGCGGCACTTTGCTAACCTGTTGATATAGCTGGATTCAGTCACTGGATGGCGTCACGGATGTGCATCGAACCTTCTCTCGGGTGCGCCATTCTTTCCATACAGGCATACAATCCCGACAGGCGTCTGGCGCGATTTCCCAACGGTCCCACTCTGGTCACAGGCAAACCGCTCATGAAAGAAACTGAAAAACAGCCTGTGTTCTGGAGTTTTCGGCGGTGCCCCTATGCAATGCGGGCGCGGCTAGCTGTCTGCAGTGCGGGCATTCAGGTGGAATTGCGGGAAATCCTGCTTCGTGACAAGCCCGATGCCTTTCTTCAGGCCTCACCCAAAGGCACCGTTCCCGTTGTCGAGCTTGTCGATGGCACGGTGCTCGAGGAAAGCCGTGACGTGATGCAATGGGCCTTGGGCCAGAATGATCCGGATGGCTGGCTGGATGTACAGCGCCGTGATCCGGACCGGACCGCTTCATTCCTTGACGCGGTGGACGGCCCCTTCAAGACCCATCTCGACCGCTACAAATATGCCAGCCGCTTTGATCCCGCGGCGGCCTTGGAGCATCGGGCGGCAGGTGCGGCCATGCTGGCCGAATTTGACGCCAGCCTTGCCAGCCAGCCAAGCCTGTCGGGTGAAAAACATGGCCTTCTCGATTTTGCCACCCTGCCCTTTGTCCGGCAGTTTCGCATCGCAGACCCTGTCTGGTTCGATGCACAGCCATGGCCGCATCTGCATCGCTGGCTGCAGGCCTTTCTGGAAAGCCACCAATTCGCGTCAGTGATGAAAAAATACGCTGTCTGGCAGGAGGGGGCCGATGGCATCGCCTTTCCCGAGATCATCGGGAGTGACGAAGGTGACGCTGCTGATGCCAGCCAGGGCACCGGGTGACGGATTACGGAAAACCCGTCTGCCGAGGCCGATCGCAAATTTCACTATGACTGCCCCTGCAGTGCGCTGGTTCGGTGCCTCCCGATCTTCATTCACATATCCGGGCCGGCAAAGGTGTAGGACGCCCACAGCGATTCCCACACCGGCCGGTTGCGATCCCTGTCAGGGTCGGTATCCCGCAGGGTGACATGGTCCATGAGATAGCGATGGCCGGCCTCCGCGGAGATGGTGACCGACCCCTGCTCATCCGTCATCATCTTCGACGATACGACCGCGCCGTCACGGTCGCGGGAAAACAGCGTGACCTGCGCGCCGGGCAGGAGGTTGCCCTGATACAGGAGCTGGAACCGGAACATCTGTCGGGATGGTGAAAGCCGCGTTTTGCCAAGCAGCAGAAATTCAAGCTCCATGCCCACGACCCGGTCATGGATCGCCCCGCCGTCTTTCCCGCCGTCTTTCCCGCTGGTTTTCTCACTGGTTTTCCCGGTGGTTTTCCCGGTGGCAGGTCCAATGGTGATTAGGGCTTTCGCGAACCGCTTGTAGCGTTCAACAAACCCGCTCTCCGGCAGCTGCCTGCTCTGGTGCCTCTGCCGCACCCCGCCGGCGCCTTTCTTTTCGGCAAAGCTGAAGAATTTCTCCTGCGCGCTGTAATGGGCGTAGCTGTTTGCCGATTGGTAGACCGCCACGAGACCGCCTGAATAATCCGCCAGCTTTTTGGCCGACACCGAGATCACCGGTCGGCTGCCAACCCGCGGGGTCAGATCCAACGATCCGCCACCTGTCAGGATCAGAAGCCGCTCCGTCTGCTGCGGGATATAGATCAGGTGATCGCCGCTGAACATGTCGCCGATGCGAAGATCGGCCAGCAGGTCTTCACCCGGCGACAGATAAGGGGCGTTCGGCTGGATCCAGACCTCATGCGCAAGGCTCCGATTGAGCGGCGATGCCGCCAGCCAGAAAATCACACATGATGCGCATAACCAGCTGAAGCGCAGCCAAAATCTGTTTACATTTCTGGTGTCAAGGACGATCAATGAGCGGGCCGGGAATTTACCCGATCCAAGCCTGTATAGAGACCGGACATGTCGCGCAATTTTTTCAGCCTTCTTCATAAATTTAGCCATTTACCCAAAAGCCTGCTGTCACTTTCGATAGTCTTGCTGTTTCAGATCACCGCCGCAAGCGCGCATGAACTGCGCCCGGCGATCATCGATATCGGTGTTCTTGACGATGCG
>JBMHCH010000006.1:0-16381 GCA_049890015.1 Puniceispirillaceae bacterium (SeqCode) | reverse complement strand
TGAAAGCCGCGCGCGCGATCTTGTCCGCGAGTTGTCCTCTGCGCCGGTGACATGCAGCCACGAGCTGTCCTCTTCTCTTGGCGGACCGCGCCGCGCGCTGACGGCGGTTCTGAACGCTCGCCTGATCAATCTTCTCGACAGGCTTGTGGCCGCTACCCAGGCCATCATGTCTGCTGAAGGGCTGTCCTGCCCGCTGATGGTGGTCAAGGGGGACGGATCGCTTCTTCAGGCGGAATACGCGCGCTCACGGCCGGTTGAGACAGTCCTGTCCGGCCCGGCGGCAAGCCTTGCCGGCGCCGCCTTTCTTGCCGGTGCCCGCACCGCCATGGTGGCCGATATCGGCGGCACCACGACCGATATCGCCCTGTTGCAGAATGGCGCGCCGCGGCTGAAGGCGGATGGCGCGCTGGTCGGCGGCTGGAAGACCATGGTCGAGGCTGCCGACATCCGCACATGCGGTCTTGGCGGCGACAGCGAGGTGAGACCGGTCAGTCGCGGCACCGGCGGCGGGCTGGTTCTCGGGCCGAGGCGGGCTGTGCCGCTGTCGCTTCTGGCGACACAGTGGCCGGAGCTGGCGGGAAAGCTGGCTGAACAGCTTGCCGCGCCGGTGCCGATGACCACCGATGGCCGCTTTGTGATGCCCCTGATGCCGAATGGCGTTCCCTCATGGCTGACCCGTTCCGAGGCCCGTCTTGCCGCAAAGGCCCTCGAGACAGGCCCGGTCAGCATTGCCGAGATCGCCGGCACGCAGCTTGCGCTTGGCGCTGTCGACAGGCTCATCGGACGCGGTCTGCTGACGCTGTGCGCCTTCACGCCGACCGACGCTCTGCACGTGACCGGCGATTTCACCGGCTTCGATGCCGAGGCGGCACGCCTTGGCGCTGCGCTGATGGCGCGTCAGAAGAACGGCATTGGCGAGGCCATGGCGGACAGCGTCGAACAGCTTGCGCAGGACACCCTTCACGAACTTCACCGCCGTACCGGGCTGGCGTTGATTGATGCGGCGCTGGCGCATGACGGCGCTGGCGAAGGCCAGGCAAGCGGCAATCCGCTTCTTGCCGACCTGTACAGGGACGGCTCGCCGTCATCGGGAGGGCTCGTCGCCATCTCGCTGTCGCTTGACACCGGCCTTGTGGCGCTTGGCGCCTCGGCGGCGACCCATTATCCGCATGTCGCCAGGCGCATGGGGGTCGAGCTTACGGTTCCCGATCATGCCGATGTCGCCGGCGCGGTCGGCGCCGCGGCGGGGTCGGTCAGCCAGCGCGTGATGATTTCGGTCACACAGCCGAGCGAAGGACGCTTTCGCGTGCATCTTCCCGGCGGACCACAGGATCTTGGTGTGATGGAAGAAGCCCTGGAAGCGGCCCGCCGGGCCGCCGGTGCCCTTGCCAGCGAACGCGCGACCCAGGCTGGCGCCACGCGGGTCACGCTCGACATCCGCGAGGATGTGAAACTTGTGCCTCTTGGCGGCGGCAAGGAACTGTTCATCGAAGCCCTGATCCGGGCCACCGCCGATGGACATGCCGCCTAGTTTCCCGCCTTTCCCCGCGCGCGTTTAAGATCTCGTTAACCTTACTGCGATAGTCTGGCGTCCTGATCGGCGGCAGGAGAGCATGATGACATCCATTCTGGTCTTTGCAGGCTCGGCGCGGCGCGGCGCCTTTTCAAAGCAGCTTGCCGCGGCGGCCACCACATCTCTCACCGAATGGGGCGCCAAACCGACCCTGATCGACCTCGCTGACTATGACACGCCGATCTATCATGGTGATTTTGAGGACAGTCTTGGCATCCCCCAGTCCGTCCTGGACTTTCGCCGTCTTGTCGCCAGCCATCACGGGTTGGCGATTGTAACGCCGGAATATAACGGGTTCGTCACGCCGCTGCTTCTCAACATGTTCTGCTGGGCCTCGCGCCCTTCGCCAGGTGATGATTTCGGCGCTGTCTTTCAGGGCCAGCCGGTGGCGCTGATGGCCTCCAGTCCTGGGCGTCTTGGCGGCGTCAGGGTCATACCGCGGCTTCGCGATGCCGTCGCCGAGCTTGGCATGGTGCCGGTGCCGGGATTTGTCACGCTGCCGAACGCCGCGAATGCCTTCAATGACGATGGCAGGCTGGCCGAAATCGCTGCCGAGGATGGGCTTCGTGCGCTGACAAAGAGGTTGTTTGTGGCAAGCAAGTCCTGACTGGCACAGAAATCAGACGGCAGGTGGCGGGCAGGTCAGAAGGTGCGCTGGCGCACCGGCATGCACCGCGCGTCATAGGTCTTCTCGTCACGAAGCCGCACCTTGCTGGCCCTTATGGCACCGGGGATTTTATGGTCCTTGACCAGGTTCTCGCTCCAGACAAGGCTCAGGCTGCCATCGATCCTGTCGAGGCGCATATCCACTGTCGCCACGCGCTCGCGGGTCGGCACCAATGGCTTGCCATCCACCCTTGCACGCATCATCGGACCTCTTTCGATGGTCTGATGCAAGGTGATGGCCTCATCCGTGGCGCTGATTTCCAGCGCATCGGCGGCGCCATCGACGGATCCGGCTTCAGCCCCGGCAAGCGGTTCTGACGTGATCAGTCCGGGGATCGCTGCCGATACCATGGCGGCGCCCTCCTCCTCGCTCGTCGGCGCGGGAAGCATCAGGGCATAGGTCTGCACCGGCATGCGGGTCTCGCCCTCGAACGCCTGAAGCCTCACCTCGACAAATTCATCGGCCTCGCGAACCAGCGCCACATGCATCGTGCCGGCAAACATGTCCTCTGTCACCGAATCGACATCAGCCACCTGCGTGCGGAACTCGCCGTCGCAGACAAGCGTGATCGGCGGCGCACTGGCCAACGCCGGCGCCGCAAGCATGACCGCCCCGAGCGCGGTTGATCCAAGCCTGTTCGAAATCCTGAACATGCCGGAAAACTAATTTAATTAACGAATTGCGCAAAAGCCTTTGCTGTCACGCTGTCGGCGACGGAACGGTCGCGTTCATGGTATAGGCGTCAAACCTCGCATCGCCGATGTTGGACCCGCAGGCAAGCACCCCGACACGCCGGCCGGCCGCCCGATCCCTGAGAGGCCCGAGGACCGTCCCCAGCGAGGCGGTGCAGGCCGGCTCGGCCACCAGGTTCAGCGCGTCCCGCATCAGCAGCATCGTCTGCGCCATCAGACTGTCGGGGATTGTTATCATCTCGTCGACATGCGCTCGCGCCAGCGCCATGGAGGCCGCCATCGCCCGCGGCGCGCCAAGGCTGTCGGCGATGGTGTTCACCGCCTCAAGCGTCTCGGGCTTGCCCGATGCAAAGCTCCGCGTCAGGCTGTCGGCGCCTTCCGGCTCCACCCCGATGATGATTGTGTCGGGGCTCATCTGCTTGATCGCCGCCGCCATGCCGGCGATCAGCCCGCCGCCGCCGACGGGAAGCACCACCATGTCCAGCGGCGGCATATCCTCGATCATCTCGGCCCCGCAGGTCGCCGCGCCATAGGCCATGTTCAGGTCATCGAAGGGATGCAGGATCGTACGCCCTTCCTCGCTTTCAATGCGATCCAGCATCGGCAGCGCCGCGGCGATGCCGTCGACAAGGACCACCTCCGCACCAAGATCACGGCATCCCTGGATCCGCATCGGATCGGCTGTCTTCGACATCACGACCTTGACCGGCACATTCTGCTGCCCTGCTGCCCAGGCCAGCGCCAGCGCGAAATTCCCGCCGGAAAACCCGGCCACGCCGCGCTGTCTCTGCTCATCCGTCAGCCAGTCGATGCCTAGCGACGCGCCGCGCGCCTTGAAGGACCCGGTATGCTGGAACAGCTCGAGCTTGATGAACATCTCGGCATCCGGCGGAATATAGGGTGCGATCTTGCTGCCGGTGAGCGGCAGCACGGGCGTGCGGATTATGCGGCCGGCAAGGGCGGTGCGGGACTCGGAAATCGTCTGGGGGTCAAGACCGGTCATGCCGGGAACGCTAGCAACCTGTCCCGGTTGACGTCAATCTGTGCAGACACGCCGGCGGGTGGCGTCTTCAGGCATCCCAGACAACACGGAATCCCTGATGCGCTGCCGTGGAGTCCGGCGAGATACCCGACCGCGCCGCGATCCTGTAGCGATAGCAGTAGCTGCTGTGACACAGGAAGGACCCGCCCTTTGACAGGCGGAAGCCGGACATGGTCTTCAGCCGTTCCTTCACCCGCTTCTTCAGCGATCTGATCCGGAATTCATCGGCCGTCCATTCCCAGACATTGCCGACCATGTTGTACAGGCCGAAGCCGTTCGGCGCGAAGGACATGGCCGGGGCGGTCGCGGCGTAGCCATCGGCGGCGCTGTTCGCCTGCGGAAAGCGTCCCTGCCAGATATTGCACGGAAGATGGTGATGGTCGTCAGGCTCCTCATCCCCCCAGGGAAAGCGCACATCGCCAAGCCCGCCACGCGCCGCATGTTCCCATTCCGCCTCGCTTGGCAGCCGCCCGCCGACCCAGGCGGCGTAGCTTGCCGCGTCATTCCATGACATATGCACCACCGGATGATCGGGGTGCCAGGCCGTTCCGGCGCTTCCCGGCCCGTGTATCTCCCGCCAGCTGGCGCCTTCGACGCGCCGCCACCATTCGGTGCCGACAACGCCTTCGGTCGGGCCCAGCCTTTCGGGAACATCGGACCAGAAGACAAATGACCATCCCCATCGTTCCGCCTCGCTGACATGGCCGGTGGCCTCGACAAAACGTTCGAACTCGGCATTGGTGACGCTTGTCGCGCCGATCAGGAACGGCTTCACGCCCATGCGGCGGACCGGCCCCTCGCCATCATCGGCAAGCTCTGCCCTGTTCGTGCCGACAAAGGCGCGCCCGCCAGGCACCGCGACAGCGTGGTCGGGCACCTGTCTTGGCCCCGGAACCGGCGCCGGCATGGTCACCTCCGGCCCGTCAGCCTGAAGCCCTCCGGTGGTGCAGCAGCCGCTGTCCTTGCCGCGCCCGGTCACGGCCGGACATCCTGTTGACGCAGCAGATGATAGATCTCGCGCCAGCGGCGATAGGCAGGGGTCAGCGCATCCGCCAGCGCCCGGTCCGGGGTGATCACCGCGCGCGTCGCCGGCTTGTGGCACACATCATCCATTGCCATCCCGTCTGCCATCATGGCTAGGCGCGCCGCGCCAAGTGCCGCGCCGAAATCACCATCCTCCGGAACCGCTATGGGAACGTCGGTTGTCGCCGCTATATAGGACAGCCAGAGATCATTCCTGGCCCCGCCGCCGGTGGCCAGCATCATCTCGGGCGCGCCGCCCGCCTCGCGCAGAACAGCTGTCGCGTCGGCAATCGCGAATGCCACCCCCTGAAGCACGGCGCGGGTCATGTCGGCGCGGGCATGATGGCGTGCCAGCCCGAAGAAGGCGCCCCGCGCATCCGCATCATTATGCGGTGTCCGCTCCCCTGACAGATAGGGATGGAACATCAGGTCGGCGGACCGGTTGTCCGCCTGTTCCAGCTCGGCCATCAGCGTTTCGACTTCAACGCCTGCGATCTCGCACAGCCAGGAGACGCAGTCGCTTGCGGCAAGCACCACCCCCATCTGGTGCCAGCTGTCAGGGACCGCGTGGCAGAAGGCGTGCGCCCCGCTTGCCGCCGCCGGGGCAAAGCTGTCGGTGACCGTGAAGACCACGCCGGATGTGCCAAGCGAGCAGAAGCCGTCGCCGGCCCGCACCGCGCCCAGCCCGACCGCCGCGGCGGCATTGTCGCCGCCGCCGCCGGCAATCAGCGGCCGTCCCTCGATTCCCCACTCCGCCGCCAGCTCGGCACGCAGATTGCCGGCAGGCGCCGATCCCTCGACAAGACGCGGCATCTGCTCACGCGACAGGCCGCACAGTGCCAGCAATTCATCCGACCAGTCACGCGCTGCCACATCCAGCCACAGCGTGCCCGCCGAATCAGACATCTCGGACACATGGTCGCCGCTCATCCGGAAGCGAAGATAATCCTTGGGAAGAAGAATGGTTCTGATGCCGGCAAACAGCTCGGGCTCCTCCTCCCGCATCCACACCGCCTTCGGCGCGGTGAAACCCGGCATGACGGCATTGCCTCCGATCAAGCGGAATGCGTGCAATTCGGCATCCATCCGCTCCGCCTGCCGGGCCGCGCGCGTGTCGTTCCACAGGATCGCCGGCCTGATCACATCGCCGCCGGCGTCGAGAGCCGTCAATCCGTGCATCTGTCCGGACAGGCCGATGCCCTGCACCTTTGCCATCTCCGCCTTGCGGGCCGCAGCAAGAGCCTTCACCGCGGCATCCGCCGCCTGCCACCAGCTCTCCGGATCCTGTTCCGACCAGCCGGGATTCGGACGACTGACCGACAGCGCCACGCTGCGGCTGTCGACAATCGTACCGTCAGCCTCGACCAGCAGCGCCTTTACCGCCGAAGTGCCAAGATCGATCCCGAGATACATGCCTGAACCCTGCTGTCATAACGCAACCTCTTGGTTGTAGCCCAGACTGTGCCGGTCCTGCCAGTCACAACCCGCCAGTGACACCCTGCCAGTGACACCCCGCCAGCGACAACCCGCCGAGGCGGGCCGGCATGCGAGACAATAAATCCTTTGGATATCGGCATCTCTTGCCATAGCGTGAAGATGCAGGAGGATGTGATGACACCGGTACTCAGCAATGAACAGATCGGGGAATTCCGCGAGAAGGGCGTGACCGTCATCCGCGATGTGTTTGCCGACTGGGTTGACGTTCTTCGCAGCGGGATTGACGCCAACATGGCGGATCCGGACCCCAATGCGCGCATCTACAAGGGCAAGGATGGCGGCGGACGCTTCTTCGTCGATTACTGCAACTGGGGACGCATTCCCGAATATAGAGAGTTCATCTTCAACTCGGATGCCGCCGTTCTTGGCGCGCAGCTGATGGGCAGCAAGACGGTTCAGCTGTTCCATGAACATGTTCTTGTCAAGGAGGCGGCGACGGGCGTGCCGACGCCATGGCATCAGGACGCGCCCTATTACTGCGTCGACAGCGCGAAGACCGTCAGCCTGTGGATCCCGCTTGACGAGGTGCCGCGGGACACGACGCCGGAATTCATTTCAGGCTCGCACAAATGGGATAAATTCTATCGCCCGCAGCGCTTTGACGGTTCGGCGCTGAACGAACATGACGGGCTGGAGGAAATCCCCGACATCAATGGCCATCGCGATGATTACGAGATTCTGGGCTGGGCGGTGCGGCCCGGGGATGCCATCGCCTTCGACTATCGCACCATCCATGGCGCGCCTGCGAACACCAGCACACGCAATCAGCGGCGCGCCTTTTCACTGCGCCTTGTCGGCGATGACACTTATTTCGTGCGCCGCGAGGGGATTGTGACGTCACCCCCCTTCCCCGCCGTCACGCTCCGACATGGCGATATCCTCTCCGGCGAGGAATTTCCCGTTCTGCTTGGGGAAACCGCCTGAGCCGCTTCAGTCCTCGGCGATATCTTCGGCCCAGAGCTCGGGTTTCTCGCGGATGAACCGCTCCATCAGCGCGACGCACTCCGGATCGTCGGCAATCACAACGTCAACACCGTGTCCGCGAAGGAACTCCTCATTTCCTCCGAAGGTGGTGTTCTCGCCTACAACCACGCGCGGAATGCCGAACTGCACGATGGTGCCGCTGCACATCATGCAGGGGCTGAGGGTCGTGTACAGCACCGTGTCGCGATAGGTTTTCTGGCGGCCGGCCTTTCGCAACGCGTCCATTTCGCCATGGGCGATGGGGTCGCCCTGCTGCACGCGCTGGTTATGGCCGCGCGAGACCTCCTCGCCGCCGCGCGCCAGCACCGACCCGATGGGGCATCCTCCCTCATCAAAGCCCAGCTTCGCTTCCTCATAGGCGATCCTCAGCATCAGCCTGTCGGTTTCTGTCAACATGACACCTCCCTGTCCTGTATCGGTCTGTGGTTCAGCCACCCTGCGGCCCGTCATAATAGGGCAGATGTTCCACCCGCGGCCTGTATTCTCCGCGCGCCACGAGCCCGTCCAGATGATCGGCAATCTGGTCCAGTCGCGCAAACCATACATCCTTTGACGACAGCGTTTCCTCAAGCCAGCTTTCGACCTGACGCCATCGCGCCAGCCTGCCGGTCAGGAAGGGGTGGACAATCAGCATGAAAAACCCACCGGCCTCGTAGGCCGCGTCGAACTCCTCCCAGAACGCGCCAAGCCCTGTCGAAGGGGCCTTCACCGGCATCATATATCCGATCTCGGCGTAATGCGCGAAAGGCGGCCAGTCATCCGTCCCCCAATGCACGGGCATTTCCCAGAACCCGCCCTGTGCTGTCTCCACCCGGTAGGGAATATCATCCGCCATCATCGAGGACTCGTAGCGGAACCCGTGCTCGACCAGAAGATCAACCACCTCCTGATTGATATTATAGACCGGCGCGCGGTATCCCGCCGGCGTGCCGCCGCAATATTTCCGATAGGCGGCAAGCGCGCGCTCGAACCAGTACCTCTGGTCTGGCGCCTCGATCGGGTCCTCATGCAAATATCCGTGATGGCCGATCTCGTGGCCGCCTTCGAGAATGGCCTCTACCGCTTTCGGGTAGGTTTCGACGCACCAGCCTGGAAGAAAGAAGGATTGCTGAATGCCAAGCCGACGATAGGTGTCGAGAATGCGCGGAATGGCCACCGTCGGGCCATAGCGGCCCATGCTGATCGGATAGAGCCTGTCATGCGAATCCTCCGGCCTGGCGATGTGGATCAGGCTGTCCGCATCCATATCAAAGGAAATCACGCAGGCGCATCTCGCCCCGTTCGGCCATGGAATAGGGTTCTGGATCATCCTTGCCTCCCTGACATGCTGTCGATACCGGTCGCGGTCAGTCCACGCCGATATAATGGGCATGATCTGCCGCCCAGCCGAGATAGACCTGTGACGCGGACTTCAGATCCATCTTCGACAATTCGCGTTCCTGCAACTGGACCTTCAGCTCGCTGCCATCTTCCGCCTCGAGGAACAATGTCACAACCGATCCGATGAACTCCTCCGAGATCAGGGAACAGGCAATGGCATGTCCCGTCTTCGGCCTGGTGACGGATATCTGCGCAAGATCGGCCGCCACGACAAAGCGCGCCACATCTCCCTTGCGGGGTGCATCATTCTGCCCTGTCTGAACCGTGAAGCTGCCAAGGCTTCCCTCGATTGTCGCCGTCTTCGCCGTGGTCTTGGTGACCGTCCCCGAAATGATGTTGTTCCTCCCGACGAATTCAGCCACGAACCGGTTTGCCGGCGCGCGGTAGATATCCTTCGGCGATCCGATCTGCGATATCCGGCCACGCGACATGATCACGACGCGGTCCGCCATGGCAAAGGCTTCCGACTGTGAATGCGTCACATGGACAAAGGTAATCCCGAGCTCGCGCTGCAGCCTTGTCAGGACAGACTGCATGCGAATGACAAGATTGGCGTCAAGTGCCGAGAGCGGCTCATCCAGAAGCAGGATTCGCGGCTCGATCACCAGCGAGCGCGCCAGCGCGACACGCTGTTTCTGGCCTCCGGAAAGGCTGGCGATGTTTCGTTCAGCGAATTCCGAAATCTCCATGCGGTCCAGCCATTCCAGGGCGCGACGCCGGCACTCGGCGGCCGCGATGCCGCGCATCTGCAGGCCGAACTCGACATTCTCGCGTGCCGTCAGGAACGGAAACAGCGCCAGCGACTGCCAGACAAGCGGCGTGTCACGCTCATGGGCCGGGACATCATTCATCACCCGGCCATCCATCAGAACCTCGCCTTCCGATGGCGCTTCGAGGCCGGCAAGCATCCGTAGGGTTGTCGTCTTGCCGCAGCCGGACGGCCCCATGATGGCGACGAACTCGCCGGCATCGATGGTGAAATTCACATCCTCGACGGCCACAAAATCGTCAAAGCGTTTGACCACCGACCTGAATTCGACAAGGGGAGCCACCATGATATCAGTCTTCCTTCTTGCGGCGTGTCATCAGCGCCACCTGGGCGATGATCACAAGCGTCATCGAGATGAGAAACACAAAACTTCCGATCGCGTTGACCTGCGGGTCGATATTGCCGGTGACAATCTCCAGGATGATCACCGGAACTGTCTTGTTCAGCCCCGAGACAAACCAGGAGATGGCGAATTCATCAAAGGACACCGCCGCGGTCAGACAGAAAGACGAGATGATGGCCGGCTTGCAGAAGGGCACGATGACACGGCGCATGGCGCCCCACTCGCTTGCCCCCAGATTCCATGCCGCCGCTTCCAGACTCGGGTCCATCTGGCTCAGCCGGAGACGGATGATGGCCATCGCGAAGGGCGCGGTCAGAACACTGTGGGCGATGATGATCGACATCACCTGCCCTGAAATGCCGAGCTTGGCGAACCAGGCAAGCATGGCCAGCGCCATGATGATCAGCGGGATGGTCGGGGGCAGCAATACAAGCCCGAGATAGACCGGCTTCCAGCGGAAATTGTAGCGGTAATCCGTGTAGGCGGTTGCAAAGCCAAGCCCCGTCGCGATGGTTGCCGTCGACAGCGAGACCGTCAGGCTGGTCCGCGCCGCCTCCCACACATCGGGATCATTCCAGACTGTCTGGTACCATTTCAGCGTGAAACTGCCGAGCGGGATGGTCGGGAACCGGTCCGAGTTGAAGGAGAAGATCACGCTGAACATGATGGGCGCGAAAATGAACACGAATACCAGCGCCAGATAGGCGAAGAGAAGCCAGCGAAGGGTCCTGTTGTCTGTCATCTGACCCTCTGTCTGTAGGCCGCCATGATGCCGGCAAACGCCACGACGAACAGCGTCACCATCATCACCACGGCCACCACCGCGGCACGCGGCCATTGCTGGCCTGACTTGACCGTATCGACAATCAGGATCGGCAATGTCGGCGGCTTCGAGCCGCCAAGATAATAGGGGCTGACGAAATCACCGAATGACAGGATGAAACAGAACACCGCCGCGATGATCAGGCCGGTCCGCGCCATGGGCAGGATGACACGGTAAATCGTCCTGAAGGGCCGGCATCCCAGATTGAAGGCTGCTTCGACAAGGGTCCTGTCGACATTCGCAAGGGCGAAGGTCTGCAGGATGACAACAAGGGGCAGGGTCAGCGTCATATAGCCGACAACCGTGCCGAATTTCGTGTTCAGCATGACAAAGGGCCCCAGTCCGAGATAGCTGAGGCCGGCATTGATGACGCCGCTTTCGGCGAGGATCACATACCAGGAGAAGATCCGCACGAGATAGCTTGTGAAAAAGGGGATGATCAGCATGAAGATGGCCCAGCGGCGCACCGTCTCGCTGACCTTGAAGGCAAGCGTGTAGGCGGCCGGGAAGGCCACCGTCATGGTGACGATCGTGCCGATGCCGGCAAGTCCCCAGGTCAGGAAGTAGCTGTCCCAGAAATAGTCGCGGCCAAGCATCTTGGCCCAGTTCTTCATCACAAAGTCTTCTTGCATCCGGTAGTTGCGGACAATGAAGAAGGACATCGCCACCATGAAACACAGGGGGCCAAGAAAGAACAGCGACTGCCACAGCACGATGGGCAGCCGGAAGGTCTGCTTGAAAATCGAGGATTTCCGCGCGGCGGATGTTGAGGGGTCGGTATCTGTCATCGCATGATCGACCGGAAGGCCGCCTCCCGGTCAGGCAAGGACGGCGGAGACCGCCGTCCTTCCCGCAGGCTTTGGTCCACTCAGGCGTTCTTGTATTCGGACCAGAAGTCGTTCCAGTCCTCAAGAGTCTGCTGCACCGGAATGTTCCGGTAATGGATGCGGCCTTCCTTGACCAGCGTGATCGGATCATTCGCCATGCCGTCGATCTGGCCGGTGCGCTCCGCCTCGGCCCGGTCAACCTCGATCAGCTTGGCACGGCCGCTCTTGGTGATGGCGAATCCCGGATAGGCCGCCATCTGCGCCGACTTCACCTGGCCTTCGGCCGACAACATGTACTGGATGAACTTCTTGACGATGTCAGCCTTCTCGGTGCCCTTGCCGATGCAATAGGACTCCGTCCACTGAATGCCGCCTTCCTTCGGCACGACGGACCCGACAGGCGCGCCGTCTTTCTCGAGAACGCCGGTGATCCAGTCGCCGATGCCGCACATGGCCAGCATTTCACCGTTCTTCAGCGAGTTGAAGGTTCCGCCATAGTCGAAATACCCGCCGACCTGCGGACGAAGCGACATGGTTGTCTCCTGGACAGAACCCCATTTGTCATCCGACAGGTCCCACAGCCCGGCACCGTTGCCGTTATACAGGCTCATCATGCCGAGGCTTGGCAGGTGCCAGTCGAAATGCCCGACCTTGCCCTTCACCTCCGGCTTCCAGAAGCATGAATAGCTCATCGCTTCCTCGGCCGTGATGGCGTTCTTGTTGTAGGACACGCCAAGATGCCCGAAACGGACCATCATCGAATACAGCTTGCCGTCCGCCCAATGTCCCGGGAATTTCGTGAAATCCTCATAGAGCATGTCATCGAAGGGATAATCGGCGGCGTTCATCTCCTCGATATAGCCGGCGGCGTTCAGCTGCTGCACGAATTCGCCATCCGAGAGAATCACATCATATGTGCCGGGAGGGGACTGCGCGATCAGCCCCAGCATATTGTCACCGCCGGCATAGTATTTCGGCTTGAACTTGACATTGTTTGCCGCTTCGAACTCGGCGACGATGTCCGGCTCACCATGGCCGTACCAGGCCAGCATGTTGATTTCCGTCGGCGCGGCCCATGCCCGGGACACAAAAGGGGTCGAAAGCGCGGTCGCCGCCCCGTATGCCAGCACTTTGCGCCGTGACAGCTTGGATCCGAGAAGGTTTTCAGTAGGTTTCATCTGTGGTCTCCCTTGATTATGCCGCGCCTTACATGGTCGCTGTTTACAAATCAGCATGGTCAGTTTTACCGTCCTGTAAAGGCCGACACGAAAGTTTAGGGGAATAGGTGCCTGCGACGATGTGCTGATTTTGCACTATGCTGCTGTGCTTTCGGTATCGCCGGCAACGTCAATCAAACCTTGACCGAGAATATGCAACGCTCTGAATTTCATCAATTTTTTGACACTCCCGGACCTGTTGTTCTTCCAGTCATCCATGTGCTGGACGAGGCCCAGACCGCTGCTGGTATCGAGCATGTCATTGATGCGGGGCTCAAGGGATGCTTCCTGATCAACCATGATTTCGGAATCGAGCCTTTCCTGCCCATTCTCGAGGCGATTCGACGCCGCTATCCGGATGTCTGGCTCGGGGTGAATTTCCTTGCCGTGACCGGCCTTGAGGCGTTTCCCGTTCTTGCCGATCTCGGCGCGCGCGGGGTGAGGATCGACGCCTACTGGGCTGATGATGCCCGCATCGACGAGGGCTCACAGGCGCAGCCGGAGGCCGAGGGAATCGCCGCCACACGCCTGGATTGTGGATGGCATGGCCTGTATTTCGGGGGCACGGCCTTCAAGAAGCAGCGTCCCGTCGATCCGGGGGACTACGCGCGCGCTGCCGGCATCGCCGGCGAATTCATGGATGTGGTGACAACATCCGGCATCGCCACCGGACAATCTGCCGACCTTGGGAAGCTTGCCGATTTTCGGGGCGCCCTTCCCGAGAGGCCGATTGCCCTTGCGGCCGGGATCACGCCGGAGAACGCCAGGGACTATGCCATGGTCGACTGTTTCATGGTCGCCACCGGAATCAACTTTGAAAACGACTTCTATCGCATCGATCCGGCGCGTCTGTCGCGTCTCGTGGATGTGTGCCGTGACATGGGGGAAAGAACATGACTGACACCAGAAACCCGCGTTGGTATCTCGACATCATGTCGCCAAACACCAAGGGGCCGAAATTCGCATGGCTTGACCCGACATCGATCTACATCAACGGCGATGCTTTCACCCAGCTTCTTGATGATCTCACGGCCGATCTCGAAGGTGTGGCCTGCGACGTCGTGGCGGGACTCGATGCCATGGGGTTTGTTCTGGGCTCTGCCCTGGCCACGCGGATTGGCGTGGGTTTCCTGCCGATCCGCAAGGCTGGCAAACTCTGCGTCGATACAGATTCAGTGTCCTTCAGCAATTATTCAGGCCGGACACAGGACATGGAAATGCGCATACCGGCCTTTGCCGCCGGGACGCGGGTCCTTCTTGTCGATCAATGGATCGAGACAGGCGGAACGATGGACGGTGCCATCCGTCTTGTCGAACGCCAGAAGGGCATTGTTGCCGGCATTGTCACCATCGCCATGGAAGACAATGAGCGTACGGCCGGCTATCGCGCCGCCTACCCGGTTGTCACCGCTGTCCAGCCGGGAACCGATCTCCAGGACCAGTGCAACCGTCAGACGCTTGACTCCTTCGCAGACTACAGGCCGGAGATGGCGTTCCCGAAAATCGGCTGATGCCCCGAGATGATGCCGGCAGGAGAGGCCCCGATGGCTGGCGGGGAGCGCCGCGGGCGTCGACCAGGCGTGGGCTTGAAGTGGGAGAGTCTGGCGGAGGGACGGGGATTCGAACCCCGGAGGGGCTTTCACCCCAACACGCTTTCCAGGCGTGCGCCTTAAACCGCTCGGCCACCCCTCCCGCGATGGGCCGTCAGCCCTCGCTTGATGCGGCGCAACCTATCAGCCTCGTCCGCGCAGATCAACCTCGGCTGAACACAGTCGGGAAAAAACTGCCGCCCGGGTCGCGCCGCCAACTTTATCCTTGAACGCTGTCCGGCTGAGGGTCACAATTCACCCATGATCAGCAACAGCTTCCGCATCCTCGGCTACCTGTTGGGCCTTGTCGCGCTCTATGCGATGTGGCTTGACCTCACCATGTCGTCGCAGCCAAGCGTCGTTCTGGGCCAGTTCTGGTTTGAACGCCATTCGGCCTCCCTGCAGGTGAGCGAGGCGATCATCAGCCGTTATGTCGATCCCTGCGGCCTTGTCGTGGCGCTGGGCTGCGAGCCGTTTCTGTGGCATCCGGTCATCGCCACCCTTCTTGGATGGCCCACCGCGCTGGTGCTGTTCCTGACCACGGCTTTTTTTCTCGGGTTTGCACGGCTGATCCGCGGTCGTGGCGATCGCAAGATCAAGGGCCGGGACCTGAAACGCCGCGGCGAATTCTAGGCGCATGCCGTCTTTCTGATCCCGGGCGGCATTCCGGTGGCCCGGCAACATTTACAGGGCCATGACATGACAGACCGCCATTTCGAATCCGTCCAGCGCCTGGCGCGCGATGGTGGGGCGCTTGCCCTTGACCATTTCCACCGGCTCGATGAATTGACAGTCACCGAGAAAAGCCGCAACGACCTTGTCAGTGACGCCGACCGCGGGGTCGAGATGCTGCTCCGAAATGCCATCATGGACCAGTTTCCGGATGATGGCATTCTAGGCGAGGAATACGGCCATGACAGCGGCGCGTCGGGAATCACCTGGGTGATTGATCCGATCGACGGCACCGCGAATTTCGTGCGCGGTCGCCCGCACTGGTGCGTCAGCATCGCCTGCGTCGAGGCGGGCCGGATCATCGCCGGCTGCATCTATGACCCGGTGCATGACGAGATGTATTTTGCCAGCGCCACCACGGCGTCAACACGCAATGGCAGGACCATCCATGTGACCGACATCGACGAGATCGACCTTGCGACAGTCGGCATCGGGCTGAAGCCGGCGAAGGGTGAGAGCGAGGGCCTTGCCATGCTCACCCCGATGGTCGAGGCGGGAACGCGGCTCTACCGCAACTCATCCGGCGCGCTGTCGCTTGCCTATGTCGCGGACGGACGCCTCGACGCCTATGTGGAGTCCCACATGCATTCCTGGGATTTCATGGCAGGCGCGCTGATCGTGCGTCAGGCCGGCGGGGTGGTCAGGGATTTCGATGTGCCGGCGTCATTGACGAACGGCGCGCCGGTGATCGCCAGCAATGGCAGGCTCGATCTGATGCTGCCGCCGGCATATTCCTGACGGTCAGTTGTCACCCATCTTCAGGGCTTCGAAGAAGGCGTTCTGCGGGATGTCGACCTTGCCGAACTGCCGCATCTTCTTCTTGCCTTCCTTCTGCTTCTCCAGAAGCTTCTTCTTGCGGCTGATATCGCCGCCATAGCATTTGGCGGTCACATCCTTGCGCAGCGCCGAAATCGTCTCGCGGGCGATCACCTTGCCGCCGATGGCGGCCTGAAGCGCGACCTTGAACATCTGGCGCGGCACCAGGTCCTTCAGGCGGATACAGATCGCCCGCCCCCGGTTCTCGGCCTGCTCGCGATGCACGATCATCGACAGCGCATCCACCGGATCGCCATTCACCAGGATCGACACTTTCACCAGCTCGCCGGCGCGATACTCATCAATGGCGTAATCGAAGCTGGCATAGCCGCGGGTGATGGATTTCAGCCTGTCGTAGAAATCGAACACAACCTCGTTCAGCGGCAGCCGGTAGACCGCCATCGCCC
>JBMHCH010000005.1:0-2632 GCA_049890015.1 Puniceispirillaceae bacterium (SeqCode) | reverse complement strand
GCCGGCTTGCCATTCAACGAGGGCGTCAATGTTCGCATCGCAGGATTATCTGAAGCACAGACTTGTCATTGAAAATCGGCCCGATGGTGAAATGGTGCTGTCATCGGGGCTTGAACTGGAACCAGCGGTCCGCAACACGGGCGAATGGCTTCACCGCTGGGCAGACGAGACGCCTGACGCCGTATTTCTGGCTGAACGGTCGGGTCCAGGCTGGGAAAAGCTTTGCTATGGCGAAGCGCTGGCAAAAGTGCAGTCCGTTGCGGCAGGCCTTCTTGACCACGGGATAGTGCCTGGCGACAAGATCATCATTCTCTCCGGGCCCAGCATCACGCACGGCATCCTTAAACTTGCCGCTCAATATATCGGCGTCGCCACAGTGCCAGTTGCCGAACAATATTCTTTGATACCTGACGCTCTCCCTCGATTGGTGCACATTGCGGATAAAATCCGGCCGGCAATGGTGTTTGCCGATGACGCCGATAAATTTGCGCGAGGCCTCGGGCTGCCTCAATTTGACAACGCCGTGAAGGTGGTCTGTACCGGCGCTGCTGACGACATGGTTGCCTGGAACAGTCTATTGGCGGGAATGGCGGATATCAGCGCGGCGCGCGACGCTGTCACGCCCGGGACCCTTGCCAAGATCCTCTTCACCTCAGGCTCGACCTCGACCCCAAAAGGCGTGCCGCAAACGCACCACATGCTGTGCATAAACCAGAACCAGTACAGTGGCTGCCTGCCTTTCCTGAAGGCAAGGCCACCTGTCATCCTGTCCTGGCTTCCCTGGAACCACGTCTTTGCCGGCAACTCCAATTTCAACATGGCGCTTGCCTTTGGCGGGGCGCTCTATCTTGACACGGGCAAGCCCGTGAAGGGGCTGTTCGACACAACGCTCGAGAATCTGCGGATGGTGAAACCCACCATGTCGGCTAACGTCCCAGTCGGCTATGCCATGCTTGTCGAGGCGATGCGCGAGGATGTCGAGCTTCGTCATAACTTCTTTGCCGATCTTGACCTGATATTCTATGCCGGTGCCTCGCTTCCCTCTGATGTGTGGCAGGGCATTGAAGAATTAGCCATGAAAGAGCTTGGCCGCGTGCCCATGCTGACATCCAGCTGGGGCATGACCGAAACCGCGCCAATGGCCCTGATCCATTATGAGGGCGAGGCGGAGTCCGGCATGATTGGCATTCCCGGTCCCAGACTGGAAGCCAGGCTGTTGCCTGTTGACGAAAATCGCTATGAGCTTCGGGTTCGTGGGCCAAACGTCATGGACGGTTATTTAGAGGAACCGGAAAAGAACGCCGAAACCTTTGATGAAGAAGGTTTCATGAAAACAGGTGATGCCGTTCGCTTCGCAAACCCAGCCGCGCCCGAGAAAGGCCTGCGCTTTGACGGCAGAATCGGCGAGGATTTCAAACTTCTGTCGGCGGTCTGGGTACAGGCAGCACGGCTCCGCCTGCACGCCATGCCGGCGTTTGCAGGCCTTGTGCAGGACATTGTCATCACTGGCGAAAATCGCGCTGATCTCGGCATTCTGGTGTTTCCAGACCTGCAGCTGGAGATGGCCGCGCATGAAGACGGCACCATTCGAGATCCTGACTATTGCAACAAGATCAAATCCGTGTTGACCGAGTTGGCCAAGACTGCCACCGGTTCCTCAAACCGGATCGTCAGGGCCATTATCCTGTCCGAGCCGCCATCGATTAAAGCTCATGAAATCACCGCCAAGGGAAATCTCAACAACAACGCCGTGTTGCGCCATCGTGCCAGCTTTGTAGACAGGCTCTATAATGATGCAGACGCAGCCACGATTTTAATTTCCTAAGCATCTAAACATCAGCCCCCTTGTCCCGAAAACCTGACGACCGATCACCCGAATGTCACCAATCTAAAGCCCAATAACGCAACAACCCCCATGACGTTCGAACATCTAGGGGGCTTTAGATTGCTGTATTTATTGGTTTTTGGTTGCGGGGGCAGGATTTGAACCTGCGACCTTCAGGTTATGAGCCTGACGAGCTACCGGGCTGCTCCACCCCGCGCCAAGAAAAACACCCGGATGCGGTACATCCGGGTGATCTGTTTGCAAAGTTAGTGACTGCCTTCGGGTCAGACCCGGGTTTCATGCAGCTGGAAGACCAGGCAGCGACCTACTCTCCCGTGCCTTAAGACAAAGTACCATCGGCGCTACAGGCTTTCACGGCCGAGTTCGGAATGGGATCGGGTGGGGCACCTGCGCCATAACCACCTGGTCATCCAGGTGCATGAAACGCATGCCGGCATGGTCTGCCGGCAAGGCAGTTAAGACATCCAAAAATTGTATTTAATTCGGGTTGCTTGCAAGATCGATCATGCGCGGCATTCGCCTTTGCGCACGGCTGATCAAGCCTATCGAACGATTAGTACCAGTTAGCTTCACACATTACTGCGCTTCCACACCTGGCCTATCAACGTGGTGGTCTTCCACGGTTCTCAAGCGAATCCTGGTTTTGAGGGGGGCTTCCCGCTTAGATGCTTTCAGCGGTTATCCCTTCCGCACTTAGCTACCCGGCGGTGCCGCTGGCGCGACAACCGGTACACCAGAGGTGCGTCCATCCCGGTCCTCTCGTACTAGGGACAGCTCCTCTCAAGA
>JBMHCH010000004.1:0-29226 GCA_049890015.1 Puniceispirillaceae bacterium (SeqCode) | reverse complement strand
CATATGGACCTCTCCGGTCACACGGTCGACGATCTTGGTCGAGGCACCGATGAAGACACCCATCGACAGCACCGCTCCGCGCTCAACAACCACACCCTCGACAACCTCTGAGCGCGCGCCGATGAAACAGTCATCCTCGATGATCACCGGACCGGCCTGAAGCGGCTCCAGAACACCGCCTATGCCGGCGCCGCCGGACAGATGGACATTCTTGCCGATCTGTGCGCAAGACCCGACCGTAGCCCAGGTATCGACCATCGTGCCGCTTTCGACGAAGGCGCCAAGATTGACGAAGCTCGGCATCAGGACAGCGCCAGCGGCGATATGCGCGGAATGGCGGACAACGCATCCGGGCACGGCCCGGAATCCGGCCTTGCGGAACTCGGCCTCGCCCCAGCCGGCGAATTTCGATGGCACCTTGTCCCACCAGGACGCCTCGCCACTGCCGGGATACTGCGTTCCGGACGGAATCACCGCCATGTCGTTCAGCCGGAAGGACAGAAGCACCGCCTTCTTCAGCCACTGGTTGACATGCCACTGGTGATCGCCGAGCGGCTCGGCGACACGGGCCGACCCGTCATCCATCATCGCCAGCGCCGCATTCACCGCGTCGCGCACCGCGCCTGTGGTTTCCGCACTGATCGTATCGCGCGCCTCCCAGGCTTCGTTGATGTCACGTTCCAGTTGCGCCTTGTCCATGGCTGTCTCCGTTGGTCTCCGGTCCGGCAACCGCGCTCGACGCTGTCACCGGACCCGTTGTCATGTTGCAGATATCGACCTTTCAGTCCTGAATGGCAAGGGCTGAAAGGAAGCTCTTCAGATCCTCGGCGACGAAATGCACATAGTCCTCGTCGGCCCCGCGCTGCGCCCAGTCATGATCGCTTGCCAGCCATACGGTGCGCATGCCCAGATGATGCGCCGGCTCCAGGTTGCGCGCCATATCCTCGATCATCACCGCGCCGGCGGGATCAATGTCGGTGACCTGCATGAATCTGTCAAAAGCCTGCTTCTCGGGCTTCGGCACGAAATCGGCGCCGACAATATCGAATATATGGTCGAAATGATGACGGATGCCATAGGCGTTCAGGATGTTCTCGGCATGCGGCACGGTGCCGTTTGTGAAGATATGCTTGCGCCCGGGAAGCGCTGTCAGCATCGCGTCGAGCTCGGCCTCGAAGGGAAGGTCGCTGACATCGATGTCATGCACGAAATGCAGAAACGCCTCTGGCGCCAGATTCTGCTCGACCATCAGTCCGCGCATGGTCGTGCCGTAGCGCTGGAACAGGTCCTTCTGGATCACCCGCGCCTCGTCATCCGGCACATCGAAATGGCGCGCCACGAATTCGGTGATGCGCACGGCGACCCGCACGAACAGGTTCGATTTCGCCGGATAGATGGTGTTGTCGAGATCGAACACCCAGTCGCTGATCTGACCGGTCGGGAAGGTGGAAGGCGACTTTGGGTCTTGTGACATGATGAAAATGCCTTTCTCGAGGATTCTGGCCCGCAGGACGGTCTGAACGCCGTCAGTCGGCCTTGATGATGGTGCCCATGCCGTGCTCGGTGAACAGTTCGACAAGAAGCGCGTGCGGCGCGCGCCCGTCCATGATCACCGCGGCTTCCGCTCCCCCGAGAACCGCATTGATACAGGTTTCGACCTTTGGGATCATCCCACCCGAGACGGTGCCGTCGCGGATCAGCGCCTCTGCCTGGCTGACAGTCAGCTCGGTGATCAGCTTGCCATCCTGCCCCAGGACGCCGGCGACATCGGTGAGCATCAGCATGCGGGTCGCGCCGAGCGCGGCGGCAATCGCGCCGGCCGCGGTATCGGCATTGATATTGTAGGTCTCGCCACCGGCATCGCTTCCGACCGGCGCCACCACCGGGATCAGGTCGGCGGCGTTCAGCGCCTCGAGAACGGATGTGTCGACATGCGCCGGCTCGCCGACGAAGCCAAGGTCGATGGCCTGCTCGATGGCGCTTCCCTCGGTTTTTGCCGTCGCCATCAGCTTGCGGGCGGTGATCAGCCCCCCATCCTTGCCGGAAATGCCGACAGCGCGTCCTCCGGCCCTTGAAATGGCGGCGACAAGCGCCTTGTTGATTCCACCCGCCAGCACCATCTCGACAACCGAGATGGTCGCCTCGTCGGTCACTCTGAGGCCATCGACGAAATTTGATTCGATCTGCAGCTTTGTCAGCATCTCGCCGATCTGCGGGCCGCCGCCATGAACCACGACCGGCCGCGCGCCGACCTGGTCGAGAAGCGCGATATCAGCGGCAAAGGCGCTGACATAGTCAGCCTCGCCCATGGCGTGCCCGCCGAACTTGACGACAATGGTCTGCCCGGAATAGCGCCGCATGAAGGGCAGCGCCTCGACCAGCATCCCGGTCTTCTCAAGAAGCGTTGACTGCAGCGTTGATATGTCGTCGCCCATCATCTGGTCCAGACCTGTCCGTCATGTGAAAAACCGGCGCATGCAGCCGGATAAGAGGCCGTCACCCTATCGGCAAGGCAGGGCCCTGCGCAAGACCCGATCACCAGCTCAGCCCTTCGCCAGCGCCAGCCCGGCAAGATGCGCGCGAAGCTCGGGAATGCCGGATTTCGTCTCCGAAGAGGTGACGAACAGCTCGGGATAGGCGGCGACATGCGTGTTGATCGTCTTCAGCGTTGCCGCGCAGACAGACTGCAGCGGCCCCGGCTTCAGCTTGTCCGCCTTCGTCATCACCACCGCCCAGGACACCGCGCTGGTATCGAGAAGCTTCATGATCTCCGCATCCGCCGACCCGACTCCGCGGCGGCAATCGATCAGCAGGAACACCCGCTGCAACGAGGCGCGTCCGGCCAGAAACCTGCGGGTCAGGGTCGTCCAGGCCTTGATATCGGTCTTCGGCGCCGAGGCGTAGCCATAGCCCGGAAGATCGACAAGCTGAAGACGGCTGGCAAGATCGAAGAAGATCAGCTGACGGGTGCGCCCGGGAGTCTGCGAGGTGCGGGCCAGCGCCCTGCGGCCGGTCAGCGCGTTGACAAGCGAGGATTTGCCGACATTCGAGCGACCGGCGAAACAGATCTCCGGCAACCCTTCAGGCGGCAGAACATGCATGTTGTTGGCGGCCGCGATGAAGTCGCAGCTTCCGGCGAAAAGAAGACGCCCGGCCTCGAGTTGCTCGGGGCTCAGCTCTCCTTCTCGATCCTCTTTATGATGTACCATTGCTGCGCCATTGAAAGCAGGTTGTTCCAGGTCCAGTAAATCACCAGCCCGGCCGGGAAGGTGGCCAGAAGGAAAGTGAAGATGATCGGCATGAACTGGAAGATCCGCGCCTGGACAGGGTCCGGCGGGGCCGGGTTCAGCCGCATCTGGAGGAACATCGAGACGCCCATCATGATCGGCCAGGCGCCGAGCTGAAGGAAGGGCGGCAGGAAATCCACCGAAAACGGCATCAGACCGAACAGGTTGAAGACCGAGGTCGGGTCCGGGGCCGACAGGTCGGTGACCCAGCCGAAGAAGGGCGCGTGGCGCATCTCGATGGTGACGAACAGCACCTTGTAGAGCGCGAAGAACACCGGAATCTGCAACAGCACCGGAAGACAGCCCGCCGCCGGATTGACCTTCTCTTCCTTGTAGAGGGCCATCATCGCCTGGTTCATCGCCATCCTGTCCTCGGCGTGACGCTCGCGGATCTGCTGGATCTTCGGCTGCAGGACACGCATCTTGCCCATGGACCGGTAGGACTTGTTGGCAAGCGGATAGAAGACAAGCTTCACCCCGACGGTGAAGGCCAGAACGGCAAGCCCGAAATTCCCGAGAAGCCCGTTCAGCCAGTTGATGGCGTAGAAGAACGGCTTTGTCAGGAAGTAGAACCAGCCAAAATCGATCGCAAGGTCGAAATTCTTGATGCCAAGCTCGGCGGCGTAGCCGTCGAGGAGCGACACCTTCTTCGCGCCGGCGAACAGGCGCGTCTGGCTTGAAACAGCGCCGCCGGCGGCAAGCACCATGCCCTCGCTGGCAATGTAGTCGACCTGGTAGCGGTCACCCGGGCCGGACAGCGCCTTGAAGGCGAAATTCATCCGCTCAGCCTGGTCCGGGACAAGCGCGGCAAGCCAGTATTTGTCGGTGAAGCCGATCCAGCCGCCATTGGTTTCAGGGCGGATGTCATCGATTCCGTCATCGCCGTCGCGCATGTCATCGTAATCGATCTCGCTGAGCGTTTCGTCAAACACGCCGAGCGCGCCTTCATGGAGAATGTAGATTCCGGTTGTCGGCGGTGTCCCGTGGCGGCGGACAAGGCCGTAGGGAAACAGGGTCAGCGGCGCCGACAGGCTGCTTTCGACGCTGTCATCCACGGTGATCATGTAATCGTCATTGATTGCCAGTTGCCGCCGGAAGGTCAGGCCCTTGCCATTGTCCCAGCTCAGCGTGACCGGCGACTCAGGCGCCAGCAGCATCGAGTTCGCGGTCCAGACGCTGTCGGCGCCTGGCATCGGCTGGCCGGCATCGCCCGAGGCCCAGCCGAATTCGGCAAAGAAGGGCCTGTCGGTATCGGTCTTCAGAAGGAACTGGATGTTGTCGGAACCGGCATCCTGCGTCTCGCGATAGGCCTTCAGCATCACATCATCGATGCGAAGCCCGGCAAGCGAGATCGAGCCGGAGACAAGCGGCGCGTCAATGGTGATGCGCGGGGCGGAAACTGCCGGCGCCTCGGCCGAGGAGGCAACCCCCGGCGTGGCCCCCGATGCGCCTCCCGACAGATCAGCCTGCGGCACGTCATTCAGCTCGGCAGCGGCCTCTGCGGCGGCGGCGGCTTCCTGCTCGGCGATCTGCTGCTGCAGCGCCGCTTCCTGCTCGAGCTCCGGACCGACGACGAAGACCTGCCAGCCGAACAGAACGGCCATGGACAATGAAATCGCCAGAATCATATTGCGGTTTTCGGGGTTCATAACTCGCGTTCCCGCGCGCCTTCGCGCGCCACTGTTTCACAATATGGCCGGTCACGGCCAGGACATCGTCGGGAGCCGGGGCTCCCGCATGGGTCGTCAGGGGCGCTTGCCGCAACACGCGGCCCCGCCATCCTTGGCGTCTGGCACCGGATCGACCATCGGAGCCGCCCAAGGATGACAGCGCGAGATACGTTTTAGCGCAAACCACCCGCCACGCAAGGGTCCATGACGCAAGACAGCCTCGTTCGCATATTCCGAACATGTCGGCAGATGGCGGCAATTAGCCCCGAGAAGCGGCGAAATCAGCATTCTGTAAAGCCAGATCAGCGCCAGCAGAGGCAGGGCGAGCGCTCTGATGACAACCGACATCACCTGTCGCCACCCTGTTTGTCCATCGCCCGGTGAAGATAGCCAAGCGCCTTGTGAAACTCGCCTACAAGGTCGGACCACGGTCTCTCGGCGGTGTTGTGACGGGCGATGATCACGTAATCGGTGCCGCGCCGGGCCCGCGAAGCGAGCTCGGCACGCGCAAGCGCGCGAAGACGCCGGCGCGCCCGGTTGCGACGCACGGCGTTTCCGGTTTTCTTGGAAGCTGTGAGGCCAAGCCGCCACTCGTCACGGCCGGTCGGGGTTGCCTGCAGGATGAAGCCTGCCGCCACCGCCTTGACGCCGCTGTCGCGTGCTGCCAGAAACCCGGCGCGCGACGGAATGCTGACCAGGCCGGTCACCGCGGCGGCATCCAGGGATCAGGCAGACAGGCGCGAGCGGCCCTTCGCCCGGCGGGCCCGCAGAACGCGGCGGCCGCCAACAGTGGCCATGCGCGAGCGAAAGCCGTGGCGGCGCTTGCGGACGAGAACACTCGGTTGATAGGTGCGTTTCATGGCGACGCTCCTTTCGCACTTGAATATGGTGTCGGAAACTGCGTCGGGTTTTAGGGCTCGGGGGCGAAACTGTCAATGTCTTTCGGGCTCTGCCTGTCCTTCGCCGCTGACAGTCACCATGCAGATGTGCCATAAGGCGAGAATCCGAGCCCGACAAGAATGAACCGGCCTATATTGATGGCCTGTATTGATGACTGTGTACGGAATGGACCACGCCACATGCGCCAGCACCAGAAGCACGGCACCCTGATGCCGCCTCGCCTCGCCCGGCACTGGCATGCCCAGCTGATGATTCTGGCGGGAACCCTCGTTGTGGCGGTGTTTCTGTCGCTTCTGGTGACAACACCCTCGCTCTACCGGCATGTCTCGCTTGCGGCGCATGAGGCACGCCTTGCAGTGCCCGTCACGCCAGATACCGATCCGGACGAGGCCGGGCTGGCAAGCTTTGATCTGCGCGCGCCTTCGCTTCCGGGCAGTGTCGCAAGGGTGACGACACTGCTTCTCGATCCTGATCTGGGAGAGATGCGGGTCACCGGGCTGGGCGCAGCGGGCGAATCGGCCGTGATTCTCGAGGCAGACAGCCTTCGCGCCACGATCTGGATGACGTTCCTTGGCTGGATGGCGGGAACAAGCCTTCTGATCTTCGCCGGGCTGACCGCGCTCCGGCTTTTCATGCGGCATCATTATTCAGCGCCGCTTCTGGCCCTGATCGAAACCATCACCGAATTCAGCGACGATCCCTCCGTGGCCACACCGATCCCGACAGAAGTGATGCGATCGACCGAATTCATCGCCGCCGCCGAGGCTCTCGGCACGCTGCAGCGCAACACGCTTCTGGCCCTTCGCCAGCGCGAGCGGCTTGCCGATATCGGCGAGGCGGTGGCGAAGATCAATCACGACATCCGCAATGTGCTGAGCTCGGCAACATTGGTGGCCGACACCATTCTTGCCTCGGATGACCCGCGGGTGCGCCGCGCCGCGCCGCATATCGTGCGCTCCTTGGAACAGTCGGTGGCGCTGGTGCAGTCCATGATGGACTATCTTGCCGACACGCCGGCGGCGGAACCGGAGGATGTCCCGATGCGCGAGCTTGCCGCGGAGATCGCGGACAGCGCCGGCCTCGACGTCAGCTATGACGGGCCTGAGATGCTGAGGCTTGATCGGGTGATGATGTCGCGAATCCTGCTCAATCTGGCGCGCAACGCGGCGAATGCCGGTGCCGGGTCACTCAGCATCGATGTATGGCGGGCCGGCAAGCTTGGCGTCGTCGACATTGCCGATGACGGCCCCGGGATCCCGCGCGAGGACTGGGATGACCTGTTCCTTGCCTTCCGCAGCAAGCGGCGCGGCGGCACCGGGCTTGGGCTGGCGATTGCCCGCGATCTTGCGGTGGCCCAGGGCGGTGCGCTGAAACTGACCCGGTCGACCGGGGATGGCAGCGAATTCAGGCTGCAGCTTCCAATGGAGATGTTCGCGCCTGACGGCCACTGACCGCCAATCGGGATCCGGCGGGTCTCAGCGGCGGCCAATGATCGGGGTCGAAGGCTGCGGTTCCATGTCCCAAGGGAAGAAGATCCAGGTGTCCTGCGAGACTTCGGTGACGAAGGTATCGACGAGCGGACGGCCGGCAGGCTTGGCGTAGACGGTGGCGAAATGTGCCTCAGGCATCATCTGGCGAAGCGCCTTGGCTGTCTCGCCGGTATCGACAAGATCGTCGACGATAAGCCAGCCCTTGCCGTTGCCGGCGCTTGGCGCGTCTTTCAGTATATCGAGCCGTCCCTGCTCGCTGCCGTGATACGAGGAAATGCAGGCGGTCTCGATCAGGCGGATTTCCAGCTCGCGGGCGACGATCGCCGCCGGCACCAGCCCGCCGCGTGTGACCGCGACGATTCCCTCGAACGGTCCCAGTTCCAGAAGACGCCAGGCAAGAGCCTTCGATGTGCGGTGGAGCTCCTCCCAAGACACCGGGAAGGACTTTTCATATCCGTCGGCCATTCTCGTCACCCTGTTTATTGCAGTTGAGCCAGCGTTCAAAGTGCGCTGAATGTAGCCGCTGGCGCGCTGATGACAAGTCCGATCTGGGAAAAGATGGATTGCGCGCGACAGGGCGAGGCCGGCAGCGAAAGGGTCTTGTCAGGGCCGGGGGCTTCGCCTATGGTGCGCCATCCTCGCGTCGGCCACCATGCCGGCGCCGGATTGCGCGCTCGTAGCTCAGCTGGATAGAGCACCAGACTACGAATCTGGGGGTCGGGAGTTCGAATCTTCCCGAGCGCGCCATTCCTCAAAAGCACACTCCTTAAGCAGACAAACGATCGCGGCCTGTGCCCGTGTGTTGTCGATGGCTTGAGGCTGTCGGCAGGGCTGCGGCCTGTCACCCGAAGACACGGAAATCCTGTGTGAGCAACAGTCACTTTGATCGGGTCACCTGGATGACAACCGTCACCCCGACCGGATCCCGCAGGAAACAGTTTCACCGGGAGCCGGAGGGGCTGCCGGCCGGCAGTGCCCTGCCGCGTATGAGGAACCGCTTCCTTCGGAACGTCAGACATGCAAGGATTTCAATCGGAAGTTTCAGAATTCCTGCAACCTAAAGGAGATTTCAGATGGCAATGCTGGCAATGGCAGTCCCGATTCTTCCTGGAATGACGGAAAAATGGGACGAAGAGATCATGGGGCGTATCCGTGCAGACAAGAATGCGGTCGACGAGATCAGGGAGGCGGCCGGCGTGCATGAACGGACCTTTCTTCAGCGCACTCCTCACGGGGATTTCGTTATCCTGACGCTGGAGGGTGATGACCCGGCGGCAAGCTGGGGAAAAATGATGGAAATGATTCCGGATGACTGGAAAGGGCTGATGACCGAGCTTCACGGCATCGACCCGGAGTCACCGCCGCCGCCATTGCCCGAGCTCGTCTACGACAGCAAGGCCTGAACAGACAGGGAGAGACGCCATGAACATCTGTATTCACTCCACCTACACATGCACATTCGATGACTTTCTGGCCCAGGTTGAAAAGACCAGGCCGCAATGGTCTGCCTTCGTGGACAGTCATCACATAGCCAAAGTCGATGATCACAGTTCGATCATGATCATGAAGGTCACCGACTTTGAGGCGATGGGCGCGATGATGTCTTCGGACGAGATGAAGGCGTGGGATGCCGAGAACGGCTGTGTCGATGTGGTCTACACCATGGAAGAGATGACCGGATAATCCGTTCCGGGATCGGATCCCGGATTTCAATGAACCAAGGACAATAGGAGAATGAAATGGAATTTGTGACAATTTCGCATTGGGACGCCCCGAACGCCACAGACGAGATGATGGACGAGGCCAAGCAGAAGTTCATGCCTATGATCCTGGCGACAGGCGCCGACAATGTCTACATGGTGCGGACAGGCGACAACACTGTCTCGGTGGTCACGCATTTTCCGGATGTGGAAAGTGGCAAGGCGGCTGCCGAGAAGATCGGTGCCGTCAGGGAAAAGGCCGCAGAACATTTCGGCATGACCCTGACCAGCGCACATGCAGGAGCCTGCCTTTCGAGCTAGGCAGCCGGGTACGGGCAAGCCATCACGGTTTGAACCGCGAGAGCGTGAAGCCTGACGCTGTCGAGGGTCGAAGCTGACGCTTCGGCCCTCTCTTTATCCGGCGTCGGCGTCTATCCGGCGTCGGCAAGGTCGCTGGTCGGTATGGCTCTTGTACGGGCTGATCATCATCAGCTGTCAGACAATGCAAGAGACCCTTGGCTGTCTGAACCTAGGAATAATCGTCCATCACCTCACCACGATGGGCCGTGATCGTGACGCCTTCGAAAAGATGGCCATATTTCTCGGCAAACTCTTCTCCTGTCTCCTGCCAAACCTTGTCGCATGCCTCATAGGCTGCCATGTCACGATACTCGAGCCAGTTGCCGATGATGAACCTGTCCTCCGGCAGAAAAAGACGGCTGGAGTGGAACTTTGTCATGCCCAGAGGGCGCAACCTGTCTGCAAGCTTGCCCATTTCCTGCCGGAACACGTCCCGGGCCTGTTGCATCGACTCTTCATCAGGGTATTCGACCGTCGTAAAGCTGATCACCTCACCAGTCATTCGTAACCTCCTGTGTGTTGCCTGTCTTCCTTCACGCCCTGGGCAGCTATTCCACCAGATCGCCGGTCAGGGGAATCGTATGGCGGTCAACGTCATTGTATTCCTGAAGCATGTGCCTCAGCGTATCCAGGGTCTTGACGCCTCGCTGCGCGTCCTCGGCAAGCTTGTCCGCATCTCTTATGACGATGCTGAACACCTCATCATCCCTGGTCATTATGAAACTCTCCAGGATGGCAGTCCGGTCCGGCGCCTTGCTGAGTGCTTTGAGTTCCCGGACAAACGCGTCGAAATGCTCCGGCTTCGGCTTGAACCTTACAATCGATAATTTCCTCATGGCACGTCCCCGTCGTTGTCGGCAGATATGAGAAACCGTAACACAGATGACCATAGCCGTCTCTGGCGGGTGCCTGCAGATGAGAAAGAAGCCGGATATTCCGGCGGGACAGCACCTGCTGGAGGAATCGGACAGTGTGATGCGTTCGCGACCAGCGCGTCGAACAGGGGGATCGTCAGAGACCCATCTGCAATACATCACATGGAGGAGTGGGATATCTCCATATGTCGGGGAGGGGCTTCCGGCCTTCTTCACCGGACAGCTGATGACGCGCTGACAGGTCATTCCATTCTGATAAGACTTGGTAACAGGGCCTTTGGCAAAGCCGTGACCACCCTGCACAGCCATACTGCGCACCCGGCGTAAGCCCACGACAGGAATGCGGCCGGCACCCCGGATGTGGCCGGAGAATATGACTCGACAGCAAGGACTTGCTGGTGTGTGATCTATGCCCGCGCCGACGGGGAGGGACGTCGCGCGGACCGGGGGAAGAAGAGCCTTCAGTGATTGCGGTCACTGGGGGCTTTTTTCGGGCGCTCTTCGGGGGGCTCTTTCGTCATGACCGGCGGCGCCATATGACACCACCCGCAAAAGCAAACCCCCAGCCGCCGCAAGGCAGACTGGGGGCCTGTTTCTACCAGAACCAACGCAGGGGGGAGGGCCGCGTCGATTCCTGACTCGCACTGTGACCGATTAATCGCGGCGAATCTACGATTCGCGGCGCAAAAGACCCTTCCAGAATTCGGAAAGGCGGAGCGCGGGGCAGCTGTCATCTGCATCCCGCCCCGACGTGGCGCTTCCTTTCAGGCCCCGTTCAGGCGGCTTTTACCGATGCGGTGACCTTCTCGCGCTGTTCCTGATTGTCAGCCTCGACGGCGCGTCGCATCCTGTGGGCAAGGTCCGGAATAGCCGACATCACCCGCGTCCATGCCGGGATGAAGGGCGTTTCCATGGGGGAATAGGTGAAGTCATCACCAGCCCGCATGATATTCTCGGCAAACATCTCGACAGCGCGCTCCTCCGCGTCGATGTCATAGGACAGGCCGTTGATTTCGGCATCGGTCTCGTAGAAGCCGATCATGTCCAGCGCAAGCCGGTAATAGGTGGCCTTGATCGTGCGGAAGGTATCCGTTCCGAAACAGTGCCCCTGGGTGGCCAGCTTGCGGAACAGCACCTTGGTGATGTCCACCGACATGCGCGACAGGCCTGCTGACCTGTTCTCCGGTGACAGTGGCTGATGCTTGTGGTCATAGCTGTTGGCAAGATCCACCTGGCAGATTCGCGACGGCGCGTGGTTGCGCTGCATTTCCGACAGGATGCCGACCTCGAGGCCCCAGTCCGACGGGATACGCAGCTCCGGGATCAGCGAGCGCCGGAAGGAGAATTCTCCGGCAAGAAGGTAGCGGAACCCCCGCATGAAAGACAGATAGTCGCTTGGCCCAAGCACCTTTTCAAGCGCCAGAAGGAGCGGGCCGACAAGCAGCCTGTTGACGCGGCCGTTCATCTTGCCGTCGGCGACCCGCGGATAATACCCCTTGCAGAATTCGAACTGGAAGTTCGGGTTGGCCACGGGGTAGAGAAGCCGCGCCAGCATCCGCCTGTCATAGGTCAGCACATCGCAGTCATGAAGCGCCACCGCCTCGGCCTTGCCACGGGCGTTGACGAGGCCGATGGAGTACCAGACGTTGCGTCCCTTTCCAGCCTCGCTGGGGCCAAGCCCCACCTCTTCCAGCTCGGCATGGATGGCCTTCAGCCGCGGTCCGTCATTCCACAGGATTGAGAAGGGCGTGTTCAGCCCCTTGAAGAATTCACAGGCATATTCGAACTGGTCCCGATCAGCGCGGTCAAGGCCGATCACCACATGATTCAGATAGTCGGTCGCGCCGATTTTCTCGACAATGTCGCCAAGAGCGTCCCCCTCAAGCTCGGAAAACAGGCATGGCAGGACGATTTCCATCGGCCGGTAGGCGGAAAACAGCTTGAGTTCCGCTTCCAGCTCCTCGGTCGTCCGCGATTCAAAATCATGCAGCGTTGCAATGGTTCCGTTCTGGAAAAAATCCCCCATCTCACATCTCCCTTATCTGATGTACCGCCGCGAACGCCTGGTTCGCGGCAATGATCCATCCCGCTGGCGCGGGCTGTGGCGCGATGATCACGGTCTGCGGCGGATGCGGCAGCGTCAGCACCGGCGCGCCGGGGCGCGGCACCACACAGGCGACATCGACCGCGCAGAGCATGGCCACATCATTCTCGCTGTCGCCGAATCCGATCATCGGCGGAGCGGCATGATCCGATCCGCAGCAATCCCTGATCAGGCTGGTGAATGTCGATTTGTCATGCTGTCCCGACAGGCAGCAGACCCGCCCGCCACGATGCACCGACAGGCCGGCAACATCCGCCTGCCTGCGAAGCTCGGCAAAGCTGCCCTCATCGCCGTCAAAGCCGAAAAGAACCGAATATTCGCGGGACAGGGCCCGGTCGAGATCGTCGCCCGAGAGGCCCAGGATCGCTGTCTGCTCATGCCGCTCAAGCGCATCGATGAACACGCAGAACCGGCGCAACTCCGGATCAACCGCCGTGATCCAGGCCGACATCAGATCATCGACGGATCGTCCTGCCACGATGCGATCCGGCATGACCGTCATGCCGTCACTGGCAAGAAGGCCGGCATTGACCAGAGCCGCCCCGTTCTCGCAGATGAATGGCAGCCTGATGCCAAGCTGCCGGCAGAAGATGTCAATCTCGGCCCCCGTCTTGCTTGAATTGGGGATGATCGAGATGCCGGCGGCGACAAGGTCGAGAATATCATCCCTGATGGCCGCGAATCCGAAATCCTCGTGCCCAAGCAGCGTCCCGTCCAGATCGGTAATGACAATGGCAGACATGGCAGCCCTCCACCAGACAGGAACCGGACCTGTCTTCAAGCCGCCCAAATTGGCGTGGCCGTGCGAAGAAGAAAACTGTTCAATATGCAGTCTTGTGATGCGTTTTTTGCATCACTGGGGGGCTGGCTGGCGCGTTATCAGAAATGTCACATCATGCCTGACCCCGGGTGTCGGGGCCGCCGTGACGCGGCCGAACCTGCGCAGCGCGGCCGTCATGGCATCGCGGTCTGCGTAATAGATCCGATCGGTGATGCCGGTCTGCTTGCGGCACAGAAGATTCAGCGCCATGCCCTTGCCGCATTGCGGCCAGCTGCCGGCAAGACATTCGAGGATATAGGATTCCCACCGCGCCGCATCGCCGATCAGGCACAGATTGAAAGTGCCGGAAAACACGGCGTAATCAACCGGCACAGCCGGCTCGCGGCCAAGCGTGAAACGCGCCTTGTCAGTAGCGAATCTCGTCCGGCACTCGCGGATCATCGCCGCGTTGATATCGACGCCGTGATAGCCCCATGACGACAGGCCGGGCCGGGCGCGCATATATTCCAGCAACGCCCCGTAGCCGCAGCCGATATCGGCAATTTGGGGCATTGCATCGGCTCTGCCGGCTGCTGTCAGCTCGCCTCTGATCGTCCCGAGCAGCGCCGCGAAGCGCGCTGTCTGGCTCTTCTTCGAATTCCAGAACACCGCCTGCGGGCTGGCGCCATGGCGACGAAGGCTCTGACCATAGGCGCGGTTCAGCCCGGCTTCGATCGAGCCCGGCAGGAAGGCGCGCATGATATCAGCGATAGACAAGTCCGTTTCCTTTCCTAGGACCTTCAGTCTAGGATGGCAGAACGCCGTCGGCAAACCATGCATGGCGGCATGCAAGGAGAAAGAAGAATGCCGGGTTTTACTGGAAAATGCCTCTGCGGTGCTGTCAGCTATCGCTCGACCGAAGACCCCGTTGTCGTCATCAACTGTCACTGCGAGGATTGCCGCCGGTCAACCGGCGCGGTGTTCGGAACCAATGTCATGGTGCCCGAGAGCGGCTTCGAGCTGAGCGGTGACCTGAAGAGCTATCAGCATACGGCCGACAGCGGCAACAGCATGACGAAATTCTTCTGCCCTGAATGCGGGTCGCTTGTGTACGGCACAGGCACGGGAAGGCCGAATATCATATCGGTGCGGGCCGGCAGTATCGACGATGTGGCGAAGATCGCCCCGTCTCTGAATGTGTTTCTGGACAGCAAGGTGCCGACAACGCCGACGGATCCGGACCTTGCCGGGTGGCCGCGGATGCCGCAGCCGGCACCCCAGAAGGACTAGGCGCCGGACGGTCACCCGCAACCGCGCCCGTCAGGCCGCCCGGTCATGGTGTTTCGGTCAGGACGCGTGCCTCAGGTCGGCGGACCCTGCCTCGCCAAGAACAGCGCCAAGATGATCGGCAAGCCGGTCCATCGCCGAGATGCCGGCACGCGATTCGGCGTCGCTGTTGTAGTTGGTGTTGGTGTTGATGTCATAGACATAGGAATGGCCATCCGCGTCGAGAATGAATTCGAACGCGGCCACATCAAGCCCCTCATCCGCCATCACCGCCTGCATGCGCGGCACCAGCTGCCTTCCAAGGCTGCTGTCGGCGAAGCCGTCAATCACCTCGAAGGCGAATCGCGGCTCGGCATCGGCCATGCAGCTGCTGGCCTCAAGCGCGCAGACATCCGCCGGGCACAGCTCGAAGCCATTGCTGGTATCGACACGAACGGCATAGACGAGCTCGCGGCCGATAAACTCGACCCGGGTGATCGTCTGGTCGGGTGAGGTGATATAGCGCTGCACCAGCGTGATGCCGTCAACCGAAGGATCGAAATCGGAGCTGTTCACATATTCGGCAAGACCCTGGCGCGAGCGGAACAGGCGAACGCCAAGCCCCTTGCCGGCGCGGTTGTGCTTGGTGATCACCGGCTTGCCATCGAAATGCGAGAAGGCCTCGATGATGCTGCCGGCATCGGTTGCGGCTACGGTCTGCGGCACATCCAGTCCGGCGCGGCGAAGCGCCGGATACTGGACAAGCTTGGAGATTTCCAGATTGAGGGCCGACCTGCCATTGACCACACGCCGTCCGTGCGATTCCAGCCAGGCGAGAACACCAGCTGTCATTTCCGGCGCATAGCGGTTGCCGCGGGTGTGCGATGACGCGCTCATCCGGTTGTAGAACACCCCTTGCGGCGGCAAGTCGGCCAGCATCAGATCGCCATAGGACATGTTCCAGTCGACGAACGGCAGCCCGCGCGCCGCAAGCGCGTCAAAGAGCGGGGCCGTCCAGTCCGCATTCTCATGGATGACATGGATGGCGGCAGGCATGGCCGAGGAGCCGGCAGCATAGGAAACAGGCATATCTTGGGTCCTTCGAGAATTCTATGATCTGCAAGACATAGAATGTTTTCCTCTTTTGGCCATGGGGTGGGAATAAAAGAAGAAGGATTTTCGCGATTCGGTGAATTTACTGGAAATATGTACCGGTTTTCTGCCTTACCGCAAAAAGCTGGCACATAGGCTGGCGTCCGTTAGGATGTTGCATCTCCATCGCGTTTTTCGGCCTTGCTCCATGCCAGCCTACTGTCCCGACAGACTTCTCGCCTTCATTACCGACCTCTATCTGTCGATGGGGGTTCAGCCCGCGCCGGCGGCGCATCTTGCCGACACGCTGGTGATGGCCGATCTGTGGGGGCATTCATCGCACGGCGTCATGCGCGCCCATTGGTATGGCGCCAGATTCGCCAGCGGCGCGACACGCACCGGCACAGAGCCCCGGATCATCACCGACACAGGTCCGCTTCTCACCCTTGATGGCGACGACGGCATCGGGCAATGGGTCACGCAGACGGCCACTGATCTGGCAATCGACCGCGCCGGCCGGTTCGGGATTGCCGCTGTCAGCATCCGGAATTCCGGACATTTCGGAACAGCCATGTATTTCACCAGGCAGCTTGCCGAGGCCGGCATGATCGGCTTCCTTGCCACCAATGCCAGCCCTGCCATGCCGCCGCATGGCGGAGCCGACAAGGTGATCGGCAACAATCCGCAGAGCTGGGCCGCCCCGACCGGTCTCGCAGCCCCCTTCCTTCTTGATTTTGCGCATTCCGCCGTTGCCCGCGGCAAGATCTATCTGGCGCATGAGAAGGGCCTTGCCATTCCCTCTGGCTGGGCGCTGGACGCCGATGGCGCACCGACGACGGACGCCGCGGCGGCGATCGCCGGCACCCTGCTTCCCATGGCCGGTCACAAGGGCGCAGGTCTGGCGGCAATGATGGATGTCCTTGGCGGGGTGCTGTCGGCAAGCGGGCACGGACCCGCCATCGCGGGTCCCTATGTCGCCGACCGGCGAAGCGGGTCCGGCCACCTTCTGATCGCCATCAACATCGCCAGCCTTCGCGCGCTCGATGACTTCACCGGCGAGATGCGGCAGATGATCCGGCGCTGGAAATCCGGCAGACGGCAGCCCGGCATCGATGAAATCCTCTATCCCGGCGAGCCGGAACACCGTCACGAGGCGGCGGCGCGCGCCGGCGGGCTGGACCTCCCCGAAGAGATGATGGCGAAACTGGTTGCCGGGGCGGCCGAGCATGGGCTGAGAGCGGATCCGGAGTCGCTGCTCTTCACGCCTGACCGCTGATGCCGGACCGGCGCGCCGATGTGCCGCTTGACCAGGGCCGCTTAATCAGGGGCGCTGGATATCGTCCGGTGCCAGGCTTTGATAGACATTGAGAAGAAGCCATTGCTTTTCGTTCATCAGGTTGGCGTCGGCCAGCCGGTTGGTCAGATTCCGGACCAGGGCCCGCAACACCGGATCAGCCTCGCCAAGCTTGCGCTGCATGGTGCCAGAATCGATGACATCGATGACCGCCGTGCTGGCGGTGACGGCGCGGGCGGTGCGTTCGCGCTCGCCCATGATCGAGGCCATTTCACCAAACAGCTCGCCAGCGCCAAGCGTTGCCAGGACCAGACCTTCGCGCGAGACAATCTCGACCGAGCCGGTATGGATCAGATAGAGCTCGTCACTCCTGTCGCCGAAATCGAAAATCACATCGCCGGCCTTGAACGGCTTGCGGACCATATTCATCACAAGCTTCATAACACACCTCACAGCCCCGTCGGCGGCCGCACCGCCTGACCGGCATCATTGTTCCAGTATCTCGCCCGTCATGTAAAGCACGGCATGTCCCGAGATCAGAACACGGTCACCTTCGAGACGGCACCACAAATCGCCGCCGCGCGCCGACACCTGGCGGGCATGAAGGCTGGTGCTGCCAAGACGTGCGGCCCAGTAAGGGACGACCGTGCAATGCGCCGCGCCGGTCACCGGATCCTCGTCAATGCCGCAATGCGGCGCGAAATAGCGCGAGGCGCAGTCGCAATGGTCACCAGGCCCGGTAATAATCAGCCCGTCACCGTCCAGATCGCGGATATAGCCAAGGTCCGGCTCGACAGCGCGCACGGCCACCTCGCTGTCCAGAACCGCCATGTTCATCACCGCCTTGCGGAATTCCATCACGCGGCTGCCGATGGCCGCCTCCAGACCGTCCGGAACCGGCATCGGCGCCCCTTCGCGCGCCGGAAAATCCAGCGTGATCATGCCATCATCCCCGCGCCGCGCCACCAGCCCGCCGCTTGCCGAGGAAAACCGGATCTCGTCACGGTCCCAGCCGCGCCGGGTGAACATCACAAAAGCCGAGGCCAGGGTCGCGTGACCACACAGGTCAGCCTCGGCAGACGGGGTGAACCAGCGGATCTCGAAATCGGCACCGGTTTGTGTGGCGGGCACCAGGAAGGCTGTTTCCGACAGATTGTTCTCGGCCGCGATGGCCTGCATCAGCGGCGCCTCAAGCCAGCGTTCAAGCGGCATGACGGCGGCCGGATTGCCGGCATAGGGCCGGCGTGTGAAGGCATCAACCTGGTACAGGGGCAGAGCCATGATCATCTCCTTGTGCTGGCGCGGCATACCGTGCCTTCATCGCCACACTGACGCGGTTAAGCCGCGCCGTCAAAGCCTCGCTTGCGCAGCCTGTCTGGCGGCTCGACAAGCCGGCGGCGGCATGCCAGCATCACCTTGTTGGCCAGCGCCCCTGCCCGGGGCGCGACATCGTCCCGATATCTGTTGCAGAGAGCCTTGTCATGACCGGAACGCCTGACTTCACCGGACCCGAGCTGTGCCGCCTTCAGGCGCATGAGGTCATTGATATGCTGAGTCGCGGCGAGATCAGCCCGACCGATTGCCTTGATGCCGCATTCGCCCGCATCGCCAAGGTCGAACCCGCGATCAACGCCATGCCGACCCTATGCCCGGACCGCGCCTATGCCGCGGCGGCACGCCTTGATCGCTCGCATGACGGACAGCCCGGCTTTCTGGCCGGCCTTCCTCTTGCAATCAAGGATCTGACGCCGGTCGAAGGGGTGCGCACCACCTTTGGAACGAGGGCCTTCGCCGATTTCGTGCCGGAGGCGAGCGATCCGCTGGTGACGCGGCTTGAAGCACGCGGCGGCATTGTTGCCGGCAAGACCAACACGCCGGAAATGGGGGCTGGCGCCAACACCTTCAACGCTGTCTTCGGGGCGACCCTGAACCCCTGGGACACGCATCTCAATCCCGGCGGCTCTTCCGGCGGGGCGGCGGCATCGCTTGCCACCGGCGAGGTCTGGCTGAGCCATGGATCCGACCATGGGGGAAGCCTTCGAACGCCAGCCGGATATTGCGGCATTGTCGGGCTTCGGCCAAGCCCGGGACGGGCCGCCAGCGCCGGGCCGGCCGGATTCATGACCGAGGGCGCGCAGGGACCGATGGCGCGGTCGGTGCGCGACTGCGCGCTGTTCCTGGACAGCATGGCGGGTCATACCCCGGCGCATCCCCTGTCCTATCCCGGCCCCGAAAGCGGCAGCTTCGAGGAGGCGGTGATTGCCGCCTCGCCAGCGATCCGGATCGGTTTCTCGGCAGATTTCAACGGCATGGCGCAGGCTGATGCCGAGGTTCTCGACCATCTTCGGGCCGTGCTGCGACAGATGCAGGCGAACGGCGCCGAGGTGGAGGAGGCCTGCCCTGATCTCGGCGATCTGGAGGCAACCTATTACACGCTTCGCGGCATGGACATGGCGGTGACCTTCCACAGCATGCCGGAGGCGGTGAAGGCGCATTTCAAGCAGACCCTGACCGACAACATGGCCTATGGGCGGGCGATGAGCGTCGATGATGTGGCGCGCGCGCAGATCAACAGGACGGTGATCTACAACAACATGCGCGCCTTCTTCGAGACATATGACGTTCTGGCCTGTCCGGTGGTGGGATGCATGCCGCACCCGCAGACCGAGGAATGGGTCAGCCAGGTCGGCGGCGTGGCCCTGACCGGCTATATGGACTGGCTTCGCTTCGCCTTTCTGGCGACAACCGCCGGGCTTCCGGCGATCTCGGTTCCCGTGGGTCCCGGCCCGCGCGGACTTCCCATCGGGATCCAGCTGATCGGCAGACCGCGCGGCGAGGCGGGACTGCTGGCGGCAGCGGCGGTCTTCGAGGCGGTCACCGGCGGACCGAAGACCCCGATCGATCCGATGCTCGCCGCCGCCGGCTGACGCGCCGGATCACGCCTGCCGTCGACGAAGGATCCGGCCGTCCGTGACAGCCAGCCCGGCAAGGATCAGCCCTAGCCCGAGAAGATGCCGCGTCAGCAGCACCTCATCAAGAAACAGGACACCAAGCAGAATGGCGCCTGGCGGGATCAGGATTGTCACAAGCGACAGGTTGGTGGCGCCAGCTGTCGTCAGAATCCGGAAATAGAGACCATAGGCAAAGGCGGTGGAGATGCAGGCGATCCCCAGCACCGCGAGCAGAGCCGCCATGCCGGGCATATCCATCTGCCAGGGCCTGTCGACAAGCAGCCAGAGCGGCAGCAGCAGGAGGCTGGCGCATGCAAGCTGGCCTGCGGCCGTGGTCATCGGCGCCACGCCGAGATTGCGAAAACGGCGCCCGAACACAGCCCCGTACCCATAGCTGAGCGATGCGCCGAGAAGCGCGCAATAGGCCGCCAGCGTCGCCCCGGAATCACGCATCACGCCGCCGCCCACCATCACCGCGACGCCAGCGAAACCGACGAGGATTCCGGCAAGCCGTGTCGGCGACAACCGTTCGTCATCCGTCAGGAAATGCGCCACGATAACGGTGAAAATCGGTGTTGTCGCGTTCAGGATCGCCGCCTGCCCGGACGATATATGACCCTGGCCCCAGACAATCAGGCAGAAGGGAAGCACATTGTTGAACAGCCCCATCATCAGGAAGGCGCGCCAGATGACCGGGTCGCGCGGCAGAGCGGCGCCGCGCCAGATCAGCCAGGGCACCAGCAGCAGGGTGGCGATCCCGACCCGGCCGAGGACGATGCTCATCACGGGAAGTTCGCGCACGGCGACGCCGTTGAAGAAGAAGGAACCGGCCCAGACAGATGACAGCAGGACAAGCATCGCCCATTCATGGGCGCGCATCTGGCTGTTGATCGGGGCCGGGCTCATCCGTCGGCGGCGTCGCGAAGCATGGCAAGGCTGGCGCGCTGCTGTCCGGCTTCATCGAAATTCTGCGGCGCCAGCCAGGCCTCGAACGCCTCGCGAACGGACGGCCATTCGCTGTCCGTGATCGAAAACCATGCTGTGTCGCGATTGCGTCCCTTGATGACGGCGGCCTGCCGGAACACGCCTTCGAAGGTGAAACCCAGCCTTCGGGCGGCGCGTTTCGACCGGTCGTTCAGATCGTTGCATTTCCATTCATACCGGCGATACCCCCAGCCATCGAATATCTGGCGCATCATCAGATACATGACTTCGGTGGCGGCAGGCGTGCGCTGCAGCGCCGGCGCGTAATTGATGTGGCCGACCTCGATCACCCCGTTTGGCGGGTCGATCCGCAGATAGCTTGCCATGCCGACGGCCTGTCCGGTGCCAGGATCGATGATGGCGTAGAACAGTGGATCGCTGCCAAGGCAGCTTTCCGTCAGGAAGCGCTCGAAATCATCGACATTGCCGAACGGACCATAGGGAAGATAATCCCACACCACGCCGTCCCGATCAGCCGAATAGGCGGCGTGAAGATCGGGCGCGTGGTCACGGCATAGCGGCTCTATCCGGCAATACCGCCCCGCGACGGGGCAGGGGTCCGGCGGCGCCGCGCCCGCCCAGCCCGGCACCCTCATTCCAAGATCCTTGGCGGAAGACGAGGGGTGGTCAGGATTGGTCTTCATGTTCGCCTAGCAGTATTTCTCTGGCCCGACCCACTGCGCCTGCGAGTAGCGGTCGCCATGCGCCCAGCCGACCGGCAGCGCCTCCTCGATGGCCGCCAGCGCGGCGGCGTCGAGATCAAGCCTCGCCCCGGCGCAATGTTCGCGAAGATGATCCGGCGAGCGGGTGCCGGGGATCGGAATCACATGATCGCCCTGATGAATCAGCCAGGCGATGGACAGCGCCGCGGCGCTGGTGCCCATATCGGCGGCAAGCTCGCGAAACGCCTTGCCGGCCTCGATATTCGCCGTCAGATTCGGCTCCTGGAACCGCGGGTTCACTTTCAGAAAGGGAAGGGTCTCGGCCTTTTCCGGCGAGCAGGGCCTGTCCGTCAGCAGCGAGCGTCCAACCGGCGAGAAGGCGACCAGCGCGGTGCCAAGCTGCTGTGTCGACTGAACCAGACCCAGTTCGGGAAAGCGCACGGCAAGCGAATATTCGGACTGCACCGCCATGACGTGATGCACCGTGTTGGCGCGGCGGAGCGACGAGGGCGCGATTTCGGAAAAGCCGAAACCGCCGATCTTGCCCTTCTTGATCAGCCCTGCCAGCGTTGCCGTCACCTCCTCGATCGGAATGCCGGGATCGCGGCGGTGAACATAGAAAAGATCGACCTTTTCAAGCCCCAGACGGCGAAGCGACGCGTCAAGCTGCTCTTCGAGATGCGCGGCGCTGTTGTTGAAGGCGCGTGCGCCGGTGTCAGGGTCCTTGGTGATGCCGGCCTTGGTGGCGATCGTGAACAGCTCGTGCCGCGCCGCGCCCTGCCTGGCAAGGAACGTTCCGATCACGCTCTCCGAGACATGCGGGCCATAGACATTGGCCGTGTCGATATGCGTCACGCCCTCGTCGAGCGCCGTCGCCAGAATGGCGTGCGACTGTGACTCGTCAGTCTCGCCGTAGAAATCACTGAATGACATCGCCCCGATGCCAATGGCGGAGATCTGCGGACCGCCGGCTCCAAGCTGCCTTTGCTTCATGATGCTGAACCTATCCCGGGTGACCCGACATGCCGGCTGGCGCGTCGGTATGATGCCGGGAGTCTAGCACAGCTGGTCCGGATATGCATTCAGGGCTATTCGAAATCACCGTTATTCGAAATCACCGCGGCAGATGAAGATCGCCGTCGCCACATTGCCCTCGAGCTTCATGGTCTCGACAACGGCAACCTCATAGCCGTCGGCGGCGCAATCATTCTTCGCCTGCCTGCGCACCTCGATCGGCGGCGAGAGGAAGGCCGAATATTGCGTGTCCCACTCATAGATCAGCGCCGGCGCTTCCACGACAGCCGCGGCGGCAGGAACAGTGACAGCCTCCGCTTCCTGTCCGGCGGCAGTCGCCTCGGCCGGCGCCTGTCCGGACGCGGCAAACAGATTTGGAAGGCTTGAACATCCCGCAAGCAACACAGCTGCCAGACCAACAAGACAAGGGCGAATTATGTTTCCGGGCATCCCCACGCTCCGCAACAAGATTTTTCTGGTCGGTTTCATCCACCGAACGCGCCACATATTAGTTGCATCGACAAGCATCCGTAAAGCGGCAATCCGGGCCATTGTAAATGGTGTGCGATCAAAATGGGCGGTTTTCCGGCCTGAGCCTAAAGGACCAGGAGCGCCGTGCATATGACCACCAGCACCGCCCCGATCCAGGCACCAGCCGCCGGCGCCATTCCGGTGCGTGCCCAGATGAAGGGGAGGATCAGCACAGGCGAGGTGGATGACAGGATTGTGACCGTCGCCACACTGCCGGTCTGCAGCGCCGCCAGCAGCAACGCCGCGCCGACGCCAAGCCCGAACAGCCCGTTCAGGCTGATTAGCAGCGCCAGATCACGGCCCGGCAGCAAGGGCAGGCTCCGCCTGTTGGGGTCGAAGGGAAATGTCAGCCAGAACACCACCGTCGCGACCCCGACGCGGGCAAGGGCCGTCGCCACCGGATCTACGCCGGCAGCCATCACCGGACGAATGAAGATGACGCCCAAGGCCTGGCAGACGGCCGCGGCCAGACCGAAGGCGATCCCGATCCACAGCGGCGGGGTGATGACTTCCCATTTATGGGCGAGGTCGCGGCGCTTGCCATAGATGACGGCGAGGACAACGCCGAGAAACCCGCACAGCACAGCCAGCCGGGTCATCAGCCCGATGGCCTCGCCAAGAACAAGCCAGCCAAGAAGGGCGGCAAACACGGCATTGGTGGCGAACAGCACATTGGTGCGGCGCGGGCCCATCCGCCGCATGGTCGCGAACAGCAGAAAATCGCCAAGCACGATTCCGGTCAGTGACGACAGCAGGACAAGTCCCCAGAATTCCGCAGGGATCCAGGCTGGCCGGCCGCTGATCAAAAGCAGCGCGCCCATGATCATCATGGCGGCGATCATTCTGAGCCTGTTGAAATGGAGTGAGCCGAACTCTGTCGCCGGCCGATGCGAGAACAGCGCCGCCAGCGTCCAGCTGAACGCCGCGGCAAGGGCGAGGATGGCGGAGGGATCCATAGTCAGTCAGGCGTTCAGGCACAGAACCGGTCACCGCGGCGCGCAGCGCAGCGCGGCGCGGCGTATGCGTGGCGGCGGCAGGCTAGGCGCGCGGCGCGTGCTTGCTCAGGATACGTTGAAGCGTCCTGCGATGCATCCGCAGGCGGCGCGCGGTCTCGGACACGTTGCGGCCACACTGCTCGTAGACCCGCTGGATATGCTCCCAGCGGACACGGTCCGCGCTCATCGGGTCCTGCGGCGGCGGCGGCATGCCCTCGCCATTATGGCGAAGCGCCGCCGCGATGCTGTCGGGATCGGCCGGCTTTGGAAGATAATCCAGAGCACCGGCCTTCACCGCGGCAACGGCGGTGGCAATGTTGCCGAACCCCGTCAGCATGACGATCTTGCATTCGGACCGCTTGGCACGGAGCTCGGAGACAAGGTTGAGGCCGCTTCCATCCTCAAGCTTCATGTCGAGAATGGCGTAGGCTGGCTGCGTCTTGCGCACGACATCCACGCCTTCAGCGACCGACCCGGCGTCATGGACTTCAAAGCCACGGGTTTCCATCGCCCGCCTCAGCCTGTTGCGAAGCGGCGCGTCATCATCAAGAATCAATAGCGAGTTGTCCTGCACAACAACCTCCTTCCACGCTGCAAACTACATGTTTACAAGCGTTTGGCGCGGAAGATTAATGGTTACCTCACCGCCTCCGGCCTTACGGTTCCCATATAATATTGAGCCGCCAAGCGACTCAATCAAGGTGCTGGCGATAAAAATCCCCAAACCGCGGTGTCCGCCCTCTGTGCCACGCGAACTGTTCCAGGGCGCGCCGACCCGCGCCAGCACGCCTGCCGGAAAGCCCGGACCATCATCGCGGATGGCCACAACAACATTGTCCATGGTGCATCTGACAAGGATGATTACCCTGTCCGACGCGAAATCATTGGCGTTCCTCAGAAGGTCTTCAAGAGCGTGCATCAGTTCGGGGCCACGCCTGACAAGCGGCATCGGCATTGCCGATCTTTCATCAAATTCGATGGAAAAGCGTTTCTCGGTGGCTCCGAGCCTGACTGTCAGGATTTCCTCGATCAGGCCGGACAGGGGGATGGGTGTCTCCAGATCGAGACTTTCCGCAGATTGATAGTCATCAAGCTCGCCAAGAATGACGCGGCACCGTTCGATTTCGGCGCGAAGCAGCATGATATCCTCATAGATCGGGTCATCCTTCGGAAGCTCGCGCGACAGTTCATGCCCGATCACGGTAATCGTGTTCAGCGGCGAGCCGAGCCGATGCGCCGCCGCGGTGGCCAGCGTGCCGAGCGCGACAGCCTGCTGCTCCTTGGCAAGCACGATGCGGGCTTCGGACAGAGCCTCGTCAAGGCGGCGCGCGCGCGAGGCCACCCACCAGGCATAGACGCCGATGAAGGTGGCGGACAGCACCATCGCCATCCATAGTCCGAGGAGATAGAGATTGGCCTCGATGCCGCCGAGATCAGCCAGCGGAAGCGGGTGGTTGAACAGCGACAGGAAGGTCACGCATCCCGCGACAAGCCCGATCAGCATCAGCGTTTCGCGGCGGCGAAGGATTGTCGCCGACACCACCACCGGCGAGAGCAGCAACACCGAGAACGGGTTCAGCAGCCCGCCGGTGAAATAGAGCAGCGCCGTCAGCTGCCCGACATCGAAGATCAGCGCGATAAAATTCTGGTCACGCTCATGCTGGATGATCATCGTGCGCCGCGTCTGCCAGACATTCATCGCCACCGACAGGCCGATGACGAACAGCGCCTGGCCGATCGGGATATCCATTTCCAGCACAAGAAAGGTGAACAGCAGCGCCAATAGCTGTCCGCCAAGAGCCAACCAGCGGATGTTCAGGATCAGTCTTGCGTCAATGGTGCTTGGCGGCGTGCCGCGCCGTTCGCGTGGCTGCAGCAGGGAGCGGACGCCGGCGGCGCCTGCCCATGCCCTGTCACTGGCGCGCGACGGGCCTGCCATCTAGCCGGCTTCAGACATCTAGATTGGCCACCCTCAGGGCGTTCTGCTGGATGAATTCGCGGCGCTGATCCACAGCCTCGCCCATCAGGGTCGAGAAGGCGTTGTCAGCTTCCTCTTCCTGCTCGATCGAGACCTGCAGCAGGGTGCGCTGCGACGGGTCAAGCGTTGTCTCCCACAGCTGCTCGGGATTCATCTCGCCAAGGCCTTTGTAGCGCGAAATCTGCGCTCCCTTGCGGCCGGTCTGGAAAATCGATTGTGACAGGCCCAGCGGTCCGTTGACCTGCGTCTCGGCACTGCCAAGCCGCAGGGTTGCGGGACGCTCATAGATGGACTGCAGATGGCCTGCCATGCTGTCGAGCTGCGCTGCCTCTGGCGCGTTCAGGAAACGCCTGTCGATGGCGTAGCGTTCGGTGATGCCGCGAAGCTGTCGGGTGACAATGATGGCCGGGCCGTTCGCGCCCTCCTCGACAGCGGCCTGCCAGCCCTTCTCCAGCTCGCCAGCCTGGCCCTCCAGACGCCGCGCAAGATAGCCGGCCGCGTCCGCATTGGACAGCATGCCGGCTGTCAGCAGGCCGGCGATCGCCGCCTGCTCGACAACATCGCGGTTGCCAAGCCGGCGGCCAAGCTGCTCGATCAGCCTGCCAGCGATTGTCGCCTGGTCGGCATAGTCCTTCAGCTCGGCGCCCGCGATCTGGTTGCCGTCATTGATGGTCAGCACCGCATCCCTCAGGCCTGCCTCCATCAGGTAGCCGTCAAGCTCGCGCTGGTCCTTCAGATAGACTTCGGACTGGCCGCGCTTCGCCCGGAACAGCGGGGGCTGCGCGATATAGAGAAAGCCTGCCTCGATCAGCGGGCGCATATGCCGGAAGAAGAAGGTCAGCAGCAACGTCCGGATATGGCTGCCATCGACATCGGCATCGGTCATGATGATGATCTTGTGATACCGCGCCTTGCCGGTCTCCATCTGGTCATTGCCGACACCGGCGCCGATCGCCGTGATCAGCGTGCCGATTTCCGCCGATGACAGCATCTTGTCAGGCCGGGCGCGTTCGACATTCAGGATCTTGCCACGAAGCGGAAGGATGGCCTGGTTGCCGCGGTCGCGTCCCTGCTTTGCCGACCCGCCCGCCGAATCGCCCTCGACAAGGAAGATTTCGGATTTTGCCGGATCGCGCTCCTGGCAATCGGCAAGCTTTCCCGGAAGGCTGGCGATTTCCATGACGCCCTTGCGCCGGGTCAGATCGCGCGCCTTGCGCGCGGCTTCGCGCGCGGCCGCCGCCTCGAACGCCTTCGAGATGATCTTGCGGGCGTCGGCCGGATGCTCCTCGAACCACTGGTTCAGGCAGTTGGCCACCGCCGCCTCGACCACGGGCTTGACCTCGGAGGAGACAAGCTTGTCCTTGGTCTGTGACGAGAATTTCGGATCCGGCACCTTGACCGAGACGATTGCTGTCAGCCCTTCGCGCGAATCCTCGCCGGTCAGGTCGACTTTCTCGCGCTTGGCGATTCCCGATGATTGCGCATAGCTGTTCACCACCCGCGTCATGGCGGCGCGGAAGCCGGCAAGATGTGTGCCGCCGTCGCGCTGCGGAATGTTGTTGGTGAAGCACAGCGTGTTCTCATGGAACGAATCCGTCCAGGCCATCGCCAGCTCGACAGTGATGTCGTCGCGCTCGGTGGTCAGTGTCACCGTGTCATGCAGCGGCGTGCGCGACCTGTTAAGCCAGTCGACAAAGGCCAGGAGCCCGCCATCGAAATGGAACTCCGAAACCTGGCCGTCGCTGCTGCGCTCGTCGGCAAGCCTGATGCGGACACCGGAATTGAGGAAGGCAAGCTCGCGAAGACGATGTTCCAGCGTGGCGAAGTCGAACTCGGTCGCCGAGAAGGTCTCGGTCGAGGGCAGAAAGGTGACATGCGTTCCTGTCTGGCCGCCGGCATCACCTGTATCGGCAAGCGCGCCTTCGGCCTCGCCATGGCGGAAGCGCAGCTGGTGGCGGCGCCCGTCGCGGTAGATGGTCAGCTCCAGCCACTCGGACAGTGCGTTCACCACCGACACGCCGACACCGTGAAGGCCGCCCGACACCTTGTAGGAATTGTTGTCGAACTTGCCGCCGGCATGAAGCTGCGTCATGATCACCTCGGCGGCGGACACGCCTTCCTCGGCATGGATTTCCACCGGGATGCCGCGTCCATTGTCGGTCACCGAGACCGATCCGTCGGCATTCAGGATCACCTCGACGATGTCGCAATGGCCGGCCAGCGCCTCGTCGATGGCGTTGTCGACAACTTCATAGACCATATGGTGAAGGCCGGAGCCGTCATCGGTGTCGCCGATATACATGCCCGGACGCTTTCGCACAGCATCCAGCCCTTTCAGGACCTTGATCGAATCCGCGCCGTAATCGCCACCTGTCTCGTCAGAACCGGCAGCCTGCTCCGGACGGTCGCTGTCTGTGTCGTTTGCGGTCATTGATTGTCCTCCGGCTGGGTGATGCGCGCCGTGCCGTCACTGGCCTCGATCCGCACCGGCTGGGCGTCAAGCCCGGTAAAATCATCCTCGTCGGTGCCGCTGAACCAGGTCTGGCCTCCGACGGCATCGACAGCGTCGAACAGGGCGCCCCGGCGGGCGATGTCGAGATGCGCCACCACATCGTCGAGAAGCAGAACCGGCGGGCGTTTCAGCCGCCGTGCCTGAAGCCTTGCATGCGCCAGCACGACAGCAATCAGAAGCGCCTTCTGCTGGCCCGTCGAGGCGAGATGCGCCGGCACGCCGCTCTGGCTGTTGCGCGCTGTCATGTCACTGGCATGCGGTCCGGCAAGCCCGGCATCGCCGGATTCGCGGCGGTAGCGGGCTTCCTGGGTGAAGCGGTCTTCAGCCGCAAGGGCCGATCCCTCGGCAAGCCAGGCCTCGACCTGCCCTTCGAGGCCAATCTGCACCCCCGGAAAACCGAACCAGCCATTCGCCGCTTCGGCGTTCAGGTCAGCGATCAGCGCCTGCCGCGCCGCGGTCACCGCTATCGCCGATTCCGCCAGACTTGCCTCGATGGCCGTGAACCAAGCCTGGTCGCCCCGCCTGTCCGCCAGCAGCGTCGCCCGCTCGCGCAGCATCTTCTCATAGCGGCTGGTGCGTCCGATATGCGCCGGATCGAAGGCAATCACCAGCCGGTCAAGAAACCGCCGGCGTGCGCCCGGGCTGTCGATGAAAATCCCGTCCATGCGCGGCGTCAGCCAGGATACCGAGAACAGCCGGCCGATATCCGCCTGCGATACGGTCTCGCCGTCGCGGCCCCTGATGCGCCAGCGGCCAAACAAATAACATGATATAAACGACCCCCTCGTGTACCGCCCGCCC
>JBMHCH010000003.1:0-3836 GCA_049890015.1 Puniceispirillaceae bacterium (SeqCode) | reverse complement strand
TTCCGCGCTTGGCGGCGATCCGCTGCGCGGCTGGCTTGGCGAATTTGTTCCGTTCCGCATTCTGCGTATCGCACAGGCCATGCGCACCGGCATGTCGGTCGAGGATGCGGCCGCCATCACCGGGTGGGACAGCTGGTTCCTGTCACGGATCAGGGCCATCCTCGATGCCGAGGCGATGCTGGCGGCAGACGGGCTGCCGCGCGACGCCGAAAGCCTGCAGGCGCTGAAATCGATGGGCTTCGCCGATGCCCGCATGGCCAGCCTGACCGGCATGACCCGTACCGAGGTGACCGCCGCCCGCCATGCCGCCGGCGTGCATCCGGTATTCAAGCGGATCGATACCTGCGCTGCCGAATTCGCCGCCGAAACCGCCTATATGTATTCCTGCTACGAGCCGTTTGTCGGCGCCGAGTGCGAATCCGCGCCGGCGGACCGCAAGAAGGTGGTGATCCTGGGCGGCGGGCCGAACCGCATCGGCCAGGGGATCGAGTTCGACTATTGCTGCGTGCATGCCTGCTACGCCCTGTCGGACGCCGGGTATGAGACCATCATGATCAACTGCAATCCGGAGACGGTGTCGACGGATTACGATACCTCCGACAGGCTGTATTTCGAGCCACTGACCGACGAGGATGTGATCGAGGTGATCCGCCGCGAGTCGCAGGCCGGCGAGATGCATGGCGTTGTCGTGCAGCTTGGCGGGCAGACGCCGCTGAAGATCGCCGCCGCCCTTGAGGAGGCCGGCATCCCGATCCTGGGGACAAGCCCGGACGCCATCGACCTCGCTGAGGACCGCGAACGCTTCCAGCAGCTTGTCGACAGGCTCGGGCTCCGCCAGCCGCAGAACGGCATCGCGCATTCCGCCGAGGAGGCCCGCGACATCGTCGCCCGTGTCGGGCTGCCGGTTGTCATCCGGCCGTCCTATGTTCTCGGCGGGCGGGCCATGGAGGTCGTGCATCACGAGGCCGATCTGGAACGCTACATGCGCGACGCTGTTGTCGTCTCCGGCGACACTCCGGTGCTGATCGACAGCTTCCTGAACAACGCCATCGAGGTGGATGTCGACGCGCTGTGCGATGGCGAGGATGTCTATATCGGCGGCATCATGGAACATATCGAGGAAGCCGGCATCCATTCCGGCGATTCCGCCTGTTCGCTGCCGCCGCAGACCCTGTCGGACGCGCTTATCGCAGAAATCCGCCGCCAGACCGAGGCGCTGGCCCGCGCGCTTGGCGTGGTCGGGCTGATGAATGTGCAGTACGCCATCAAGGACGAGGTGATCTATCTTCTTGAGGTGAACCCGCGCGGCAGCCGCACCGTGCCGTTTGTCGCCAAGGCCACCGGCGTGCCGCTGGCGAAGATCGCGGCGCGGGTCATGGCTGGCGAGACGCTTGCCGGATTCAACCTGTCCGACATCGCGCTCGACCATGTCGCGGTGAAGGAAGCGGTCTTCCCCTTCGCCCGCTTCCCGGGAAGCGACGTGGTTCTGGGGCCGGAGATGAAATCCACCGGCGAGGTGATGGGAATCGACCGCGATTTCGGACTGGCCTTCGCCAAGAGCCAGCTTGGCGCCGGCGTCGACCTGCCGCTGTCCGGCACCGTCTTTGTCTCGGTCCGCGACGAGGACAAGCAGGCGATCATCGAAAGCTGCCGCATTCTGCACGAGATCGGGTTCGAGATCCTGGCGACAGGCGGCACCACCGAGGTCCTGAATGCCGCCGGTGTGCCGGCGATGCGCATCAACAAGGTGATGGAAGGCAGGCCGCACGCTGTCGACGCAATGCTGTCCGGCGATATCCAGCTGGTGTTCAACACCGCCAAGGGCGCGGCCTCGATGCGGGACTCTTTCTCCTTGCGTCACACCGCATTAACGAACAAAATTCCGTATTACACGACGGTATCAGGCAGCCGCGCCGCCGCTCAGGCCATCCGTGCCATGCAGCAGGGCGATCTGGGCGTTCGCACGCTTCAGGGGTTTCTGTCCGACATTGCCAGCTGACCTCGCTGCCTGATGGCACGGCCCCCCGTGATCAGGCGGCAGGCTGGTGGTCTTGTGCCGGTATCTTGCGCCGGTATCTTGTGCCGGTGACAGGATGTCAGCCGCCAAGGCCTCGTGATAATGACCGGATGGTGAGCGGGCTCGTCCCGCGGCCCTCCTCATGGATGAGCGAAGAGGAACGCCGCGAAAGGGCGGCCACAGACAGACGTCGGAAAGAGACGCCCGAGAGACACGATGGAAAAGATTCCCTTCACCCCGCAGGGGCTGGACGCAATCAAGGAAGAGCTGGCCCATCTCAAGGGGTATGAGCGGCAGGCCGTGATCAACGCCATCGCCGAAGCCCGCGAGCATGGCGATCTGTCGGAGAATGCCGAATATCACGCGGCGCGCGAGAAACAGTCCTTTATCGAAGGCCGGATCACCGAGCTTGAGGATGTGACCAGCCGCGCCGAGGTGATCGACGCCGACAAGCTGTCAGGCGACAAGGTGACCTTCGGCACCACCGTCGAGGTCGCCGACGAGGATACGGACGAGGAATCGACCTATCACATTGTCGGCCCCTATGAGGCGGACATCAATCGCGGGCTTGTCTCCACCTCTTCGCCGATCGCGCGCGGGCTGATCGGCAAGGCGGTCGGTGATTCCGCCGAAGTGCACACCCCCGGCGGCGTAAAAAGCTACGAGATTCTGTCGATCAAGCTGTTTGATATGAGCCAGGTGTAGATGGGCAAAGCCTAGGGCGGAACGCCGGGGCCTTCGTCCGTCTTTAACGACAAATTAACGAGTATTCGCGCACCATTCCTGCCCATAGCGACAGGAGGGATCAATGGCGCGCTGGAATGACCTGCCTTGGCGGGAGGATGTCTACGAGGCGGCTGAGCTTTGGAAAACCAACTGCTTGCTGGACGACAGGTCGCTGACGGGCGACCCGAATATCTGGACACTTGAAAATCTTCGGGAGCTTCAAAGCAGGATTTCGGACAATCCCGACTAGAGCAAAAACACTTTTGAACAAAAGTTATTCCGCCAACTTAATGGGGCCAGCATAGAAGTTGGGCACCTTGCATCGGAAATTTTGTGGCTAATTTATCTGTTTCCGCTTGGCAATAAGGCTGGCGTCGTGCCGCCCGCAATTAAAGCATCGACGAAATTGAAAAAATCTCAAAAATTCGGGGTTGGGTAGGATCGCCGCCTCCAACCGGGATTGCATTCACGCCAAGCGCACTGTCCGGCATCGGGCGAATAGGCATGTACTTCAAAAAGTATTTCCATGCGATCCGTTATCTGCTGGTTGTCTCAACGGAATTCAAACAACTCTCAAAACAACAGCAAACTAAGTTTTTGGCCGGCAGCAACGCTTGGGAATTTGCAAGGTGGAGCGATCAGTTCAAACAAGAGACACAAGTGCCGATGCGACACGCGCTCTTGTTTTTCTTATTTCCAGATAATTTTGAAAGAATGGTGAGCCTGTCCCACAAGCGAGAAATAGTTGCAGACCTGTCGACAGAGTTGACCCCATCTCAACTGAAGTCGTTTTTTGAGATGGGCGGATTTGATTCACTGCTTAGTATTGACCAGACGATTTTCGCGATCAGAAAACAGCTTGAGGAAAAGTACGGTACAGTCGATCTTGATTTTTATCGACCGCCCATCGACGGCAGTTGGGGTGTCTGAGCCAATTATATTTTCCCGCCGTCCCTAGCCCTCCAGCCCGTCGACCGGCACGCCCGGCATGTTCTTTGCCGACCGGATGGCGAGCGCGGTCTTCACATGGCTGACATTCGGCGCCGGGGTCAGGCGCGAGGTCAGGAATTTCTGAAAATCATCCCAGTCATGG
>JBMHCH010000002.1:0-9508 GCA_049890015.1 Puniceispirillaceae bacterium (SeqCode) | reverse complement strand
CTTACCCGCTCGGTCCAGAAGAAACATACCGCCGTGTCCTGCGGCGGGGTGCCGGCCTATGTCTGGCCGGGTGGCGGCATCACCATCATGGTCGATGTGCTGAACCTGCCTGACAAAGCCTTCGGCTATGTGCCGACACCGGCGCTTGTCGCGCCGCTGGAATTCACCGTCCGCCGCGAGGACTACCACGATCTTGGCGGCCATGACGAGGATGTCCGCAGCATCGGCGCGGCGATCGAAGATGGCAGTGAATATGGCGCAAGCTCCCGTGTTCTGGGGCCGGGCGAGCGCACGCTTCTGACCCGCGATGACAGGGAAATCTGAGATGAACGCGCCGCTGCCGACCGGCCTTCAGGCCAGCCTCTTTGGCGCCGGGCAGCGGCTTCATATCCAGCATGGGCCGACCGACCTTGTGATCGATGCCGATGGCCCGGACCGCCTGGCCCTGTTCGAGGTGGCGGTGGAGTCCATGCGTGATGTCCTGTCCGGACTGGCTGACGAGCTTTCCGTTCTGCGCGCGCCCTGGCAGGCAGCACGGCCGCCCGCCGGGCCGGTGGCGCGCCGGATGCATGATGCCTGTGCCATCGCCGGCGCGCAGTTCGTTACCCCGATGGCGGCGGTGGCCGGGGCGATCGCCGACCATGTCCTTGCCGCGATGCTGGCAAGCCGGCACGCCGCCACAGCCACCAAGGTCAGCGTCAATAACGGCGGCGACATCGCCTTCTGGACAGGGGACGGCGCGGTCACCCGCGCCGCCATCGCCGGACCAGAGGGCGGCGGCATCACCCTTCGCGGGCCGACGCGATGGCGCGGCATGGCGACGTCGGGCCAGGGCGGGCGAAGCCTGTCCCCCGGAATCGCCGACAGCGTGACCGTGCTGGCGGACTGCGCCGCGCATGCCGATGTCGCGGCGACCCTGATCGCCGGTGCCGTCGACTGCCCCGGCGCGGCCGGCATAGAGCGTCTGCCGGCGCATGACATTGACCCGGACAGCGACCTTGGCGCCCGCCCTGTGACTGGCGCGGTGCCACAGCTTCGCCCGGCCCAGATCGATATGGCGCTGGCCGCTGGCCGTGAGCTTGCCCTGCAGATGATGGGGGGCGGCGGCATTGCCGGCGCGGTGCTGGAGCTCCAGGGAGAGACCGCCATTGTCGGGCTTGATGATGTTTCGACGATGCTGACCACAGGTCAGGACTTTGCAAGGATACCCATGAACGGAGGGGATTGACCGATGCCAGACTTCCGGCTTCGCAAGATGATGCTGTTTTCCGAGACCATCCACCATGAGAACGGTCCGCCACCGCCCACGCCGCGCCGCCGCGCCGCGATTGTGGCGGTGGTCGCCAACCCCTTCGCCGGCACCTGGCAGGAGGATCTGCGCTCGGCGATGGATGATCTGAAACCTCTTGGCCTGCAGATGACGGACGAGCTGATCAGCGCGCTTGGCGGCAGTGAGGGGATCGACGGCTATGGCAAGGCCGCGCTTGCCGGCGAGGGCGGCGAGCTGGAACATACCGCCCTGTGGCATGTGCCCGGCGGCTATTCGATGCGCGAGCGGCTTGGCGAGGCGAAGGCCATCGTTCCCTCGGCGATGAAGGTCGGCGGCCCGGGCACCCCGATCGATATCCCGCTTGGCCATATCAACGCCGCCTATGTGCGAAGCCATTTCGACGCCATGGAGGTGCGCCTTCCCGACGCCCCGCGCGCCGGCGAGATCATGTTCGCGCTGGCGATGTCCCGTGGCCCCCGCATCCATAACCGGATGGGCGGGCTGACCACCGCCGAGGTGAAGGGCGAGGACGGGCTGCGCTAGCCGGCATATTGCATCACTGGCCTATGGCCCCTAGCATTGAGGACATGGAACCAGACAGCAAGGGAGGACGGGTATGAAAGCCCTGATCGTGATCGACCCGCAGAATGACTTCTGCCCGGGCGGGGCGCTGGCGGTGGCCGGCGGCGACGAGATCATGCCGCGGATCAACGCCATGATGGATGATTTCGACCTTGTGGTGCTGACCCAGGACTGGCACCCGGCAGGCCATTCCAGCTTTGCCTCGTCACATGACGGCGCGGACCCGTTCACCGTCACCGAGATGCCCTATGGCCCGCAGGTGCTGTGGCCGGACCACTGCATTCAGGCGAGCACGGGGGCGGAATTCCATCCGGCCCTGAACACCACACGCGCCGACGCCATCATCCGCAAGGGCATGAACCCGGCGGTGGATTCCTATTCCGCCTTTTTCGAGAATGACAAGACGACCGCCACCGGCCTTGCCGGGTTCCTGAACGGGCGCGGCTGCACCGACCTGACCATGGTCGGGCTTGCCACCGACTATTGTGTTGCCTGGTCGGCGCTCGACGGGGCTTCGCAGGGATTCAGCGTCGATGTCATCCTTCCGGCCTGCCGCGCCATTGATCTCGACGGCTCGCTCGACGCGGCCCTTGCCGACATGCGCGGTGCAGGAATCAGCCTGTCAGGATAGCCACAACCGAGAAGGAAAGGGGGGGGGTCCCATGTCCGGAAACGACGCCAGCCGGCAGTCCGCATCACCAGAGCAGCGCTCGCAGCGCGGCAGCCTGTTTGTGACCTTCATCGGCGGGGCGCTTCTCGGGGCTTCGGTCTTCTGGACAGCCATGGAGCTGTTGCCGGCACAGACCGGCATGCAGATGACAGGCAAGACGGCCGGCACACATGACATGAGTGCCGAGAGGCTGGTGAATGTCGAAGGCTGGGCCGCCGCGCCGACGCTGGAGACCGCTGTCTTTCCCGATCCGGTCAGCGGCTGGAACCTGAATCTGGTCACCACCAACTTCACCTTCGACGCCGCTGCCGCGGGGCGGGAGAATATCGAGGGGCACGGCCATGCGCATGTCTATGTGAACGGGGTGAAGCTCGGGCGGGTCTATGGCGACTGGCACCATATCGGCAAGCTTCCGCTTGGCCGGAACGATGTGTCGGTCTCGCTCTATGCCAACGACCATAGCGGCCTGGCCCGTGGCGGCATCAAGATCACCAGCACCACTACCGTCATCGTCGAGCAATAACGCCTGCCTTAGACCAATGCCTCACATGCAAAAGGGCCACCCGCGATGCGGATGGCCCTGTTTCTGTTGATCTGGATCAACCTCTTGTTACAGCGCCTTGTCGGTGATCATGTGAGTCCAGGCGCCCTGCGGCTTCTTGGTGATCACCGGATCGGAGCCGCCCTTCATCAGGGTGGCGACCGTACGCTCGTAGTCGGCAGGATCAAGCGCGCCGTTCGAGCCGGCTGTCAGCTTGGCGATCTCGCCCATCATCCGGCGCTGATGCTTCTCGGTCTGAGCGCCGGTGGCGTCATTCTCGAGAACAATGTCGGCAGCGTCGTTCGGGTTTTCCTCGGCCCACTTCCAGCCTTTCATCGAGGCCCGCACGAAACGCACCATCTGGTCCTGGAAGGCGGCATCCTTCAGGCGGTCCTCAAGAACATAGAGGCCGTCCTCAAGCGTCGCCACGCCCTGGTCCTGATACTTGAACACGACAAGCTCGTCCGCGCCGAGACCGGCATCGATCACCTGCCAGTACTCGTTATAGGTCATGGTGGAGACGCATTCCGCCTGCTTCTGCAGGATCGGGTCGACATTGAAGCCCTGCTTCAGGACATTCACGCCATTGCTGCTGCCATCGGTCGGGATGTCGAGCTGGCTCATCCAGGACAGGAACGGATACTCGTTGCCATAGAACCAGACGCCGAGGGTCTTGCCGCGGAAGTCGGCAGGCGACTTGATGCCGGAATCCTTGCGGCAGGTCAGCATCATGCCGGACGACTTGAAGGGCTGCGCGATATTGACAAGATTGACGCCCTTCTCGCGTGACGCGAGCGCCGACGGCATCCAGTCAATAACCACATCGGCGCCGCCGCCGGCGATCACCTGGACGGGCGACACGTCAGGGCCGCCAGGCTTGATGGTGACATCAAGGCCTTCATCGGCATAGAAGCCCCTGTCGGCAGCCACATAATAGCCTGCAAACTGGGCCTGGGTGACCCATTTCAGCTGCAGTGTCAGCTTGTCAGCGGCGCTTGCTGCCGTGCCCATGGCAACGGTCGCGGCAAGTGCCAGCAAGGTTGTCAGTGTCTTTTTCATGTCATGCTCCCTAGGTTGTGATCCTGTTGTTGGTTATTGGGTTTTCCGGCGGTTCGAGGGATGCCAGAAGGTGACCTGCCTTTCCAGCAGGGCTAGAAGGCCGTAGCTCAGCGATCCGGCAAGGGCGGCGACGACAATCTCCGCCCATGCCATATCGATATTCATGCGACCGACTTCGGTCGATATTCTAAAGCCAAGGCCAACAATCGGCGTTCCGAAGAATTCTGCAACGATGGCACCAATCAGCGCCAGCGTCGAGTTGATCTTCAACGCGTTGAAGATGAATGGGGCCGCCGTCGGAAGCCGGAGCTTCACAAGCAGCTGGAAATAGGAGGAAGCGTAGGTGCGCAGAAGGTCGCGCTCCATCGCCTGTGTGGCCTGCAGGCCGGCCACCGTGTTCACCAGCATCGGAAAGAAGGTCATTACCACGACCACCGCCGCCTTCGACTGCCAGTCAAAGCCGAACCACATCACCATGATCGGCGCGATGCCGATAATCGGCAGGGCGGAAATGAAATTGCCGACAGGCAGCAGCCCGCGCTGCAGGAAGGGAATTCGGTCGATCAGGATGGCGATGATGAAGGCGCTTCCACAGCCCATGACATAGCCGCTGAGCGCCGCCTTGATGACGGTCTGCTGGAAATCCGCCCAGAGGATCGAGGTCGATTCCGCAAAGCGGACCGCGATCATCGATGGCGGCGGGAGCAGCACTGTCGGCACCCGCAGCCCGACCGTCAGCACCTCCCAGACGAAGATGATCCAGACCCCGAAAAACACGGGAACAGCAAGCGACACAAGAGACGACATCGTCGGCGACATGTCACGGGCCGCAAGCGACTTTTCCACCGCCAGCCAGCCGACAAGCCAGCAGGCGATCAGCAGCGGCCAGCTGGCAGCCGGCATGTCGCCATCCAGCATCGACAGAAGCAGCAGCATGCCACCAAGGCTGGCGGCAAGATCGAGGCGCGCCAGCGGCACGACCCCCGCCCGATGGCGAAGACCCACCGCGGCGAGAACGAGACCGGCAAGGACCATCGCCAGGCCGGCCTCGCCGAGATCGGTGATGGCAAGAACCGTCGCCGCAAGGCCGGCAGCCCCGCCAAGAGTTGCAAGGGTGCGCTGGAACCCGGTCATGCCTGCAGCCCCATGCGCTTCAGCGTGACATGGCTGATGACCCCGACGACGCTCACCAGGATGGCCGCCATGCAGGCCGCCGAAATCAGCGCCGACCAGATCTGGATGGTCTGGCCGTAATAGGAGCCCGCCAGCAGCCGCGCGCCAAGTCCGGCCACCGCGCCGGTCGGCAATTCGCCGACAATGGCCCCGACAAGGCTGATGGCGATCGCCACCTTCATCGAGGCGAACAGGAAGGGCACCGACGCCGGAAGGCGGAGCTTCCAGAACATCTGCAGCCGCGTGCTGTTGTAGGTGCGCATCAGGTCGATATGCATCGGATCAGGACTGCGCAGCCCCTTGACCATGCCGACCACGACCGGAAAGAAGCTGAGATAGGTGGAGATCATCGCCTTTGGCACAAGGCCGGACAGCCCGACGGCGTTCAGCACCACGATGATCATCGGGGCGATGGCCAGAATCGGGATCGTCTGGCTGGTGATGATCCAGGGCATCAGGGACTTGTCCATCGCCTGATTCTCGACAATCGACACGGCAAGGCCGATACCGAGAACCGTTCCCATGGCAAAGCCAAGCAAGGTCGAGGACAATGTCACGCCGCCATGGAAGACAAGCGAGCGCTTCGAGGTGATCTTCTTCAGCGCCGTGGTTTTCCAGATTTCCACGGCAATCTGGTGGGGTGCCGGCAGAATGGGCCGTTCCTGCGCCATCGTATCGCGCACAAGGTCCTGCATCTGCCATTCGACGCCGGCCTTCTCGTAGCGGTCGATCTGCCATGGCGCATTCAGATAGACGGTGAACCCGTACCAGACGACCATGATCGCGGCCACCACGGTGGCAATCGGAAACACTCGTGACAGCAGACCGGTCATCTCAGTCCCGCCTCTGGCCCAGCCATGGCGACACACAACATTGTGTTGTCATCCTATTCATAGGAATGCCCTTCGCGAAGTCCGGTCCGGACGCGCTGCGCAATCTCGAGGAAGCGCTTTGATTCGCGGATATCGAGCGGCCGCTCCGCCGGAAGATCGGATTCGATGATATCGGTCACCCGCCCCGGACGCGGCGACATCACCACGATCTTGTTCGACAGATAGACAGCCTCGGGGATCGAATGGGTGACGAAGCAGATGGTCTTGCCGGTTTTCCGCCACAGCTGAAGAAGCTGTTCGTTCAGATGATCGCGGACAATCTCGTCAAGCGCGCCGAACGGTTCATCCATCAGCAGCAGGTCGGCGTCAAAGGCCAGCGCCCGCGCGATCGAGGCGCGCTGCTGCATGCCGCCTGACAACTGCCAGGGAAACTTCCGCCCGAACCCCTCGAGACCGACAAGGTCAAGCGTCCGTGCCACGCGCTCCGCCTTTTCGGCGGCGCTCAGCCCCATGATCTCCAGCGGCAGTCCGATATTGCGCTCGATCGTCCGCCAAGCCAGCAGAGCCGGCGCCTGGAAGACATAGCCATAGGCGCGTTCGAGGCGCGCCTGTTCCGGCGTCATGCCATTGACGGTGATCGACCCGGCTGTCGGATGTTCGAGATCGGCAATCACCCGCAGCAGCGTGGTCTTGCCGCATCCCGACGGCCCGATGAAGGACACGAAGTCACCCTTCTCGATGGCGAGGTCGACATCCTTCAGCGCGTGAACCGGCCCGTCATTCGCATCGAATGTCAGGCTGAGCTTCTCGGCATTGATGACATTGCTTCTGGTCGTCACCTTTGCCATCAGACTCCCGCCGGCATGTTGGCAGGATCCCGCACAACAGCCCGAGGCGCGGTCAAAGCCTTCCAGGCCGACAGCGCCTTGTTCGGCGCGGCAAACGGCTCGCGCGGGACAAACTGGCCATGACCCTCGCGGGTCTTCACCTCACTCTCCTGGATGGCGACATATCCCCTTGTCATGGTGAAGCGCGGCAGACCCTTGACCTTGAAGCCTTCAAAGACGTTGTAGTCGATGGCCGATTGCTGCGCGGTATGGGTGATGGTCTTCTCACGGGCCGGATCGACAACCACGATGTCGGCATCGGCGCCTTCGAGGATCGCCCCCTTGCGCGGATAGAGGTTCAGCGCCTTGGCGATGTTGGTCGAGGTCGCGGCGACGAATTCATTCATCGTCAGTCGGCCTGTCTCGACACCATAGGTCCAGAGAAGCGGCATCCTGTCCTCAAGCCCGCCGGTGCCGTTGGGGATCTTGGTGAAATCGCCGATGCCGGTGCGCTTCTGCGCGGTGGTGAAGGCGCAATGGTCGGTCGCCACCACCTGCAGGCTTCCTGCCTGGAGGCCGGCCCACAGGCTGTCCTGGTGAAGCTTGTTGCGGAAAGGCGGCGACATCACGCGCTGCGCGGCATGGTCCCAGTTCGGATGCGCATATTCGCTCTCGTCGAGCAGCAGATGCTGGATCAGCGGCTCGCCAAAGACCCGCATGCCCTTCTGGCGGGCACGGCGGATGGCTTCATGCGCCTGCTCGCAGGACACATGAACGACATAGAGCGGCACGCCTGCCATGTCGGCGATCATGATGGCGCGGTTGGTGGCCTCGCCCTCCACCTCTGGCGGTCGCGAATAGGCGTGGGCCTCCGGCCCGTTATTGCCGTCTTCCATCAGCTTTGCCTGAAGCTGCGCGACGACATCGCCGTTCTCGGCATGGACAAGCGGCATCGCGCCAAGCTCCGCGCAGCGCTGGAAGCTGGCATACATCTCGTCATCATCCACCATCAGCGCGCCCTTATAGGCCATGAAATGCTTGAAGGTGTTGATGCCCTTGGAAACCACTTCCGGCATCTCGTTGAAGACCTGCTCGCCCCACCAGGTGATCGCCATATGGAAGGAATAGTCGGTGGTGGCGCGGGTCGATTTGTTGTCCCAGGCCTGGATCGCGGTCAGCAGCGACTGGTCCGGGGCCGGAAGGCAGAAATCGACAACCATGGTGGTGCCGCCCGACAGCGCCGCGCGGGTGCCAGATTCGAAATCATCGGTCGAGTAGGTCCCCATGAAGGGCATCTCGAGATGGGTGTGCGGATCGATGCCGCCGGGCATCACATAACATCCGGTGGCGTCCAGCGTCTCATTGCCGCTCAACCCCTCGCCGATCTTCGTGATCTTGCCGTTCTCGACCAGCACATCGGCCTTGTAGGTCCGATCCGCAGTGACGATGGTGCCGTCCTTGATTACCGTGCTCATGACGTTTCTCCCTTGTTCAGTCGTCGACGATTCCGGCGGTTTCGACGACGGCATGGAACAGCACGTCGGCGCCCGCGGTCGCCCAGTCTTTCGTTATGTCCTCTGCCTCATTGTGCGACAGCCCGTCGACACAAGGGCACATGATCATCGCTGTCGGCGCGACGCGGTTGATCCAGCAGGCGTCATGGCCGGCACCAGACACGATATCGCGATGCGAATAGCCAAGCCGCTGCGCGGCGCGGCGGATCGCCCCGACGCAGCCGTCATCGAACTCGACAGGATCGAACTTGCCGGCCTGCTCGATCTCCATCTCAAGGCCGATCTCCTTGCAGATCTCGGCGGCGCCGGCGCGAAGCCTGGCCTCCATGTCGTCGATCACCTCCTGCTTCGGATGGCGGAAATCGACCGTGAAGACAACTTTTCCCGGAATGATGTTGCGCGAGTTCGGATAGACGTCGCAATGGCCGACGGCGCCTACCGCCAGCGGCGCATGCGACCAGGCGATCTCGTCGACAAGCTGGGTGATGCGGGCCATGCCAAGTCCGGCATTGACGCGTTTCGGCATCGGGGTGGAGCCGGTATGCGCCTCCTTGCCGGTCAGCGTCACCTGCAGCCAGTTCAGCCCCTGACCATGGGTGACGACGCCGATGTCGATATTCTCGTCCTCCAGGATCGGTCCCTGCTCGATATGAAGTTCGAAGAAGGCCGCAAGCTTGCGCGCGCCGACCTCCTCATCGCCGATCCAGCCGATCCGCTCGAGCTCGCCGCCAACCGACTTGCCAGCGGCATCGGTGCGGCCATAGGCCCAGTCCAGCGTATGAACCCCGGCGAACACGCCGGAGGCCATCATCGGCGGTGAGAAGCGGGTGCCTTCCTCATTCGTCCAGTTGACCACCTCGATCGGATGGCGGGTCCTGATGCCGGTCTCGTTCAGGGTGCGGATGATCTCCAGCCCGGCCAGAACCCCCAGAACGCCGTCATATTTTCCGCCTGTCGGCTGGGTGTCGAGATGGCTTCCCACCATCACCGGAGGCAGCGACGGATCGGTGCCCTCGCGGCGGGCGAACATGGTGCCCAT
>JBMHCH010000001.1:0-30902 GCA_049890015.1 Puniceispirillaceae bacterium (SeqCode) | reverse complement strand
TTTAAAAACCAAACAACAGGAGAACTACTATGAGTAGCTTTTTTTTAGAACACCAAGTCGTCACACAAATAGCAAATCTGGCAGAGGCACTCGAGCGTGATTACTTGAAAGCTGACAGCGAATGTGAAGTTAGTGAAGAGTATGATGAGGCGATGTTTCATCACACTCTCCGCTCCGTTATTACAACACTGAAAAACAGTGCTGATAATTTACGTGTCGAATTCGGAGCAGGATAAAATAAATTGCCAACTTAAGAACGCTGTTAGATTTGTAATTCAACAGCGTTTTTTATCATTTCCTCGTTAGCATCTAAATATGGAGTAACGCTTTGCAAGCTACTCCAGCCCCCAATCTTTTGTATCAAACGTATGTTGACGCCTTTGTTGCATAACGTTGTTGCTAAGCTGCGCCTACCGCTGTGCGAACTACAACCATCAAAGCCAGCAGCAGCGTAGAGATTACGAAACAGAATACACAGGCTGTTGGGAGTGAATGCTTTGCGCTTGCCCATTACCTGTATCAACGGGGCTTGTGCATCAGCTTTTGGCATAGATTTAAGAAGTGCAGCGATATGCTTTTTGGCAGCAGTATTTACAAAAAACTCCCTGCCTTTTCTGCCCTTTGTTTTAGCTGCAGAAAGGAAAACCACAGATTTTATAGTTCTGTCAGCAGCAACAACGTCACCAACTGTTAAACTCGCTATCTCTTTAACGCGCAGTCCACAGTAATAGCTGAGCGCGAACGCAGCTTTGTTGCGTTCAACGTTTTTGCCAGTGCCAATAAAGGCGAACATTGTCTTTGCCTGCTGCGCTGTAATCACTCTCGCTTGCGCCATATCTGAGCTCCCTACATTACACTTCTTAATGCGTAGATTTTAGTTTCGTTAAAATTGCTTTCCTACCAAAATATACCGCAAAAACAGACAATTATGGAAATCATAGACTTAATGGATGGGTTAAACTTTATTAGTATTTTATGTGATGTTTTCGCTGTTTCTGTAGCAATGGGGATAAATAGAAATAGCTGCAGAAAGAGAAATTAATGGAACAAAAACCAAATGAGCGAGCTGGATTTTTAGGCGCTCACTCAACAAAAAAATCTAAGTTGGGAATATGGGCTGATACGCGAACAGAAGAACTCGAAAGCCTTTATGCCTCAATGAGAGAGCAAATCAGTTCTATTCCTTCAGCTGAATGGGATGAATGTGACGAGGAGAGTTTTAAGGTCATAGGTGACATTGTGTCTAAAAGGCGGGCAGAGGCAGTTAGACAGGAATTAGCGAGGATGATGGAGCTGGCAGGGGTGAGTTACGGTATTCAGCGTGTCATCCAACAGCGCAAGGCATCAGCACGTAGGAGACTCAACAAAGATAAACGTTAATCGCTACCTCTGTAGCGAAAACGATAAATAAAAGTGACAGATTCAAATAGCGGCATTACGCAACGTGAAAATGAGTTTTAGCGTGTTCTCACAAAACAGCCAGAGGTTGCTCCGTCAGAGTCCTCAGCCGCATCAAACGGACAGAGAGTGAACCTGTGAGAGCAGGGGTAGCAAAAGATACGAGCCAAATTGTTTTGGTTGAAAAAAATTCGTAGCAACTCAGATAGCAAGGCATCAATGATCTGAGTTGTCCCGTGTGGCACAAAAGTGCGGTAGCGTAAGGTATAGGGCGAAAAGGCACACCGCGTCCCAAAACCTCGTAGATGTCGAAGGCGACAGTAATGTCAAATTTAGCTAGCCCCCTTTTGTGGGGTTATTGTGGCTCTAGTAATGTCACAAGTAGACTTTTTGCAAATTGTATAAAGAAAAAACTCAACGAGTTTTGCAGCGCAAAACGAAGTTGACGCTGACTGCGCAGCAGTTAGCGATTAATTCAAAACAAGGAATAGAAAATGACATTTACTGAGAACATCTACGCTAAAATTAAAAACTTGGCTTATTTGAGCACAGATGAGTTTAGCCAAAGTTGGCTTGGACAAAGCCGAAGCTACTATTCGAGTAACAAGGCAAGAGGTATTGAGGCAAGCAATGCTGCGTTAATGAAGTTAATGAATAAACTCATCGAACATAAATCCATGTTGGAAGCTGACACCCGAAATACTTTTCTATTAAAAAGCGCAGAGAAATATGAGCTGCTAGCTAGAGAGGTGGGACGAGAATTAGCTAATCGATCACTAGCTGCTGACATCGCTAGTGGCCCAGCAAATGTTATGCTTATTAAGATTTTTTCTGAGTTAAACGAACAGAAGACCCCGTCAGCTCTGCCGTTGTTTACTAATTGAGATTTGGTGCTGTCCCGTGTGTTCTTTTGGCCCAGCTAAATCATGTGGCCCGTTAAACAACTTTAATGTGCACTACAGTGCGTCATTGCTAAATTTGAGCACCTACGCAGCGGAGTTCCCAAAACAAGTTTAGCGGCCATCAAAGGGCTATTCGATTTAATTTAGGGTAGACGAAGGGAATTGAGGAAAACAAACGAGATGACGTGGATCGCTTCTTAGCTAGGTGGCCTCTCTCACTAAGAGAAATTAGGCACTAAGAGGCTGCAAAGTTCTAACCCTCTTAACGTGGGCAATTTTTTAAGCCGATTTTCATACAATCAGTAAAGATTTTTTGAGCTCTTTGGAGTTCGGCTTCGGAAAGGTCTTGTTCAATCACTGCAAGCAATTTAACTGCCTCGTCGTCACCACCTTCAGAGGCAATTTTCATCCACGCATACGACTCGGCGACTTTTCGTCTGTCAGCATTAGATTTGTAGATCGAAATAGCGAGGAGTCTTTGCGCATTTGTTGCGCCCTGTACCGCCGCCATCGCATACCAATGTTCAGCGAGTTCAGAATTGGGGCTAACACCATCCCCAGTCTGATACATCATGCCAACATTAGCTTGAGCTAGGGCATATCCAGCTTTAGCGGCTTTCATATACCAATCGAATGCCTTGTTAAGGTCTCGCTCAACGCCGACGCCACTGTCGTACATCAAACCAATATTGTTGTATGAAATGATATGGCCTTTGTTGGCGGCTAGTTCGTAGAAATTGAGCGCCTTCGTATTATCTATCTCAACGCCAATACCATTTGCATATATCCAGCCTAAGTGATGTAAGGCTTCGGCATTTCCTTGCACTGCTGCTGCCTCAAATAGCCTAAGTGCAACAGTGGGGTTTTTTTCAACGCCTTTCCCATCTGTATATAAGAGGCCTAAGTTTACTTGTGCTAATGGATGTTTTTTTGCTGCAGCAAAAGCTAATAGTGACGCAGCACGCTGATTATCAGCGTCATTTGTGGAGGCCTCTAACAGCAACATTGCCAAATTGATATGAGCCTCTATGTTCCCAAGTGCCACAGCCTGTTCATATAAGTCAGTCGCCTTTTCGGTGTTTTTTGGGATTTCACCTTTTCCAAATTCATAAAGCACTCCCAAATTGAAAAACGCCGCCGGATGGCCTTGTGCCACAGCTTTTTCGTACCAAAGTCGGGCCTTCAAATAGTTAGCTTCAACGCCTCGCCCTCTTTCATAAAAGGCTCCGACGGCTGTTTGAGCTTCCTTAATACCTTTGTCCGCAACTTGCTTTGTTAACTTGAACGCTTTTTCATAATTACCGGCTTTGTAAGCTGCTGAACTTTGCTCCAGTATGTCTAAGTCGGTTTCATCAATATGTTGCGATAGAGCTGCTGCTGTTTGGAAAAAAATACAAAGCAGAAAACCACATAATATTTTCACAACCACAGAAGCCATAATCTAAAACTCCCTTTTCCGTTTTCTACGTGATTGTATCATTCCTATGTTGTCCTCTCCCTTAAGTTGAGAAGCATAGAAGCGGTCTATCATTTCCTGTGAAGTGCGAGAGTTGCGAGCCAATGTTATGACGTCAATGCTGTCGCCATAGAGTAGTCGATACATAATACAGGTATGTCGAAGAGAATATATCGTACGTGTTTCTCCGTTTACACCTTCCGACATCTGTAGCTGGGCGAGCAGCGCGGAAAACTGCATCTGCAATAGTTTGAGCGCATAGTTTCTATTTTGAATGTTTGGGAAGAAAAGAAATGCGTCCTTATCAGTATCCCATCCTTGCGATTTGTTGTGCTTGGTGAGTCTGCAATAAACCTCAACAGCTTTCTGCATGGTAGCAATCGGTGAACTGTGCCGTTTGCTTGTAGGTATGCTTAAGCGCAAATAGTTATGGTCACTAGCGACTGCCTCAACGTGTTTATGTTGAATGTTTTTGATGTCTGTTGGGCGAATGAAACTGTTGACCATAAACACAATAAGTTCACTTAATTCACGTGTTATTCGAACTTTACGTATTAGCCTTCCTTCCTTACACGTGCCTTCTGCAAAATATTGTCCTATCAACTCTTCGCCAGTTTGGTCTTTAAGTTTGCGATACTCAAACTGCTTGCCCACCAACGCGCGCGCTCTGCTCCATAACTTTCGGTACTCAGAAATTGTAAAATAGCCACGCGCTGTATGACCTCCCTTAACAGTTGGAAAGTGTGGGAGGTTTCGAATGTCTCTTCGTTTGTATGCGTAGTTTAAAATTTTACGCACAAGCTTCATGTAACTGCTGATAGTGCTGGCAGTGAGTTTGGGCGTTTGATGCGATAGCGCCGTTAAAAAGTTTTCTAAATCTTCGTAGTGTACGTCGCCAATATCTTTGTTCCCAAAGTGAGGCAGGAGCGTCTTGCGTAGTCTGTATTCACTTATCGTATAGGTCTGAGGTGTAAGTTCGTTACGTGCTACTTGTGCTTCCATCGACTTAAGCATTGCTGTAGCGACAGACCTAAATGTTGATTTTTGAACTAGCGAATAACCTTGTGACCTCCTTAAGTTGATTTCGTCATAAAAGGCTTTCGCAAAAGCAATTGCTTCCCTCTTATTTTCAGTCTTTGTGCTTCGTTTTATGATCTTTCCATCGGCAAAATATCGCACCCAAAAGTAAGGGCTGGCATTTGATTTATAGAGAGTAAGTTTGCGTGGGTAGCCGCTGATATGGAATTTGCTGTCAGCAATGGGCACAGTTTTGTGTTTTTTAAGTTTGTTACTCTTTGCAGAAGACATTAATTGGAAATTCCAAACAGCCTCAGAACGTCAAATACTGTGGCGATAATTGCCCACCCAACGATTCCGATGATGCAAAAATAGACTGCCTTTTTTGAAATTGAATTTGATTTGGTACGAATGCTCGCAATCGTCGATCGAACAGTGCCAACACCAGCCCAAATCATAACAACTGAAAAAACTGTTATCCCAAACCAGAATGGGATCTTTAGCGTTTGAGATAAGTAGAATAGAAGAACGATAGAACCGATGTAGGCGCCAACAAAGTTAAACAAAAACCCTTTAATTGGGCCAATTTCGCCTCTCCAATGTGAAATGATGTAATATTTAATTCGCATTTTTAAGGCTCAAAAGCTGTCAACATACCAGTCGATTGTAGTAAACTTTTGACTTTACTACAATCGATCAGCGTAATCTTAATTAAGCTATTGAAATAAATTGAAAATGTGGCGCACCCGACAGGATTCGAACCTGTGACCTCTGCCTTCGGAGGGCAGCGCTCTATCCAGCTGAGCTACGGGTGCGGCGGGCGGCCGGAACCGCCTCATGCGTCGGGTTATACGCCTCTCGCGCGATGATGCCAAGATGTTTGGGGCGCGGCGCCTGTCTGCCGGCTGCTGGCGTGCGGTGCTGCCGCCATCTCCGCCCACCTCACGCCGCGCCGCCGGTGATCTCGAGGAAGACCTCTTCCAGATCGGGCTCGTCGGTGGTGACGTCGGTGATTTCCAGCCCGGCGGCGCTGACCGCGCCGATGATCGCGCCGATGCCCTGTGCCGCCGGGTCATAGCGCACTGTGATGCCGCCCTCGATGGGCTTTGCGCCGATCGCGGCAAGCACGTCCGGAACCATCTTCGGCGCGCCGCCAGCCAGTGACAGGCGGACCTCCTTGGCGCGCGCGCCCGCCATCATCACCTCTTTCGGCTGATTGGCAATCAGCCTGCCATGATTGAGGATGGCGATGTTGTCACACAGCGCCTCTGCCTCTTCCAGATAATGCGTCGTCAGCACAATGGTCACGCCACTGGCGTTCAGCGCCCGGATATTGTCCCAGAGCCGCTGGCGCAGCGCCACATCGACACCGGCTGTCGGCTCGTCAAGAACAAGGATCGGCGGGTTGTGGACCATCGCCTTTCCCACAAGAAGCCGGCGGCGCATGCCGCCAGACAGACGCCTTGCGTAGCTGTGCGCCTGCTCGGTCAGTCCGACCGTCTCGAGAATGGCGTCGGTGCGGCGCTCGGACGGCGGCACGCCGAACAGGCCGGCCTGCATCTCCAGCGTTTCACGCGGGGTGAAATAGGCATCGATGTTCAGCTCCTGCGGCACGATGCCGATATTGGCCCGCGCCTGGCGCGGGTTCGCGTCTATATCCGTGCCCCAGACCTCGACCGTGCCGGCGGATTTGATCACCGTTCCCGCCATGATGTTGATGAAACTGGACTTGCCGGCGCCGTTCGGCCCCAGCAGCCCGAACACCGTGCCGGCGGGGATGTCGAGATCGACCTCGCTCAGCGCCGTCTTTGGTGCCCGGCCCCGCGGCCCGGAATAGATCTTGCTGACCCCGCGGGCGCGGACGGCATGCCCGTGTTCAGGTGTCCTGATGAAGCTGGTGGCGACGGTGTCGGAAGAGGCGGTACTGGTCATCGCCCCTATATAGGCGCGGCCGGCCGCTTCGAAAACCCGTCGATGTTCGGCTGCGCTGATGGCGTGTGCGAAAGGCAGCCTTGAGGGTGGTGCCTGCCGGGCACGCTTGGCATTTGCATCCTGGGCGGCGAGGGGATAGATTTCGGGCATCGGATTCGAAGCGCGACGCCGCAGGCGTCAGACGCGGGCTTTCAGCGGGGGATGTAGAGACATGGCAGCGGATATGGCTGGGGCAATGGACATGGCCGGATCGGCAGCATCAGGCGGCAGGCAAGGCGGCGAGACCATCGCCGTCGCCGGACCGCGCGTGGCCTGCGACGGTGGCGGAGGCCCGCTGGGGCATCCTCGTGTATGGCTGACCCTCGGCACCGATGGCGAAATCACCTGCCCCTACTGTTCCCGCCGTTATGTAAAGGCAAGCGGAACAGATGATGACTAGAGCGAAGTCACGCATGCCGGCCGGTGACAACGCGGCGGCATGATGAGCGACAGCGAACAGCTCGTCCTGATCGACGGCTCCGGCTACATTTTCCGGGCCTTCCACGCCCTGCCGCCCATGACCCGCGGCGACGGCACGCCGGTCAATGCCGTCTATGGGTTCACCGGCATGGTGATGAAGCTTGTCGACGATCTGTCGCCGGCGCATGTCGCCGTGGTGTTCGACTCATCGCGCAAGACCTTCCGCAATGACATCTACGCCGATTACAAGGCAAACCGTACCGACCCGCCGGAAGAGCTGGTGCCGCAGTTCGACCTGGTGCGCGAGGCGACAACGGCGCTCAGCCTGCCGCAGCTCGAGGTGCCGGGTTTCGAGGCGGATGATCTGATCGCAACCTATGCGGCGCTGGCCGAGGATGCCGGTCTGGAGACCGTGATTGTCTCTTCCGACAAGGATCTGATGCAGCTCGTGCGGGGCGGCGTCACCATGCTCGACCCGATGAAGCAGCGCCGCATCGCGGCACCCGAGGTCGAGGAGAGGTTCGGGGTCACCCCTGACAAGGTGGTCGATGTCCAGGCGCTTGCCGGTGATTCCACCGATAATGTCCCCGGCGTCCCCGGGATCGGGATCAAGACGGCAGCGGAGCTGATCAACACTTACGGCGATCTCGACACGCTGCTGGCCAGCGCCGGTGAGATCAAGCAGCCGAAGCGGCGCGAGAACCTGATCAATTTTGCCGAGCAGGCGCGCATTTCGCGCGAGCTTGTGCGGCTTCGCGATGATGCGCCGACCCCGCTGCCGCTTGCCGAGCTGAAACGCGCCGAGCGCGACATGGATCGTCTCGCCGGATTCCTGCAGGCACAGGATTTCAAGCGGCTGCTGACCCGCATCGGGGCGCCGGCGGCGTCCGGTCCGGCAGCGGCCGAACCGGCGGTCAGGTCGATGGGGGGAAGCCCGCAACCGGCAGCATCCGCGACAATGATATCAGCCACGGCGCCAGCCGCCGCGCCGGTGCCGGCTGGCGAGACCGACTACCGGCTGATCACCGAGATTGGCGCGCTTAAATCCTGGGTGGCGGAGGCCCGCAAGCAGGGCTATCTGGCTGTGGATACCGAGACAAGCTCGCTGAACGCCGCCGCCGCCGAGATGGTGGGCGTGTCGATGGCGCTGGCCCCCGGGCGGGCCTGCTATTTGCCGCTTCGCCATGGCGGGGACGTTGTCGAGGCGGACGGGCAGGCGGGCCTAGCGCTTGATGCGGCGCCGGCAACCTACGACCAGATCGCCTTCGATGACGCCATCGCGGTGCTGAAGCCGCTGTTCGAGGATCCGGCGGTGCTGAAGATCGGGCATAATCTGAAATATGACAGCCATGTGTTGATGCGCCCGCATAATGGCGGCATTCGTCTTGCCCCGGTCGATGACACGATGTGTCTCTCCTATGTGCTGGATGCCGGTCGTGTTGGCGGGCATTCGATGGATTTCCTGGCCGGACACTGGCTCGACCACAGCACGATCAAATATGAGGATGTCTGCGGCAAGGGGGCCAAGCAGGTGCCTTTCGGATCAATCGCCCCGGAAGCGGCGCTGGATTACGCCGCCGAGGATGCCGATGTCACGCTGCGGCTGTGGCAGATGCTGCGGCCGCGGCTGGCGAGCGAGGGGCTGACCTCTGTCTATGAACGGCTGGAGCGTCCCCTGATCCCGGTTCTGGCGGATATGGAAAATGCCGGCATCACCGTCGATCCGTCGATTCTGGCGCGGATGTCGAATGATTTCGCCACCCGCATGGACGCCTTGCAGACCGAGATTCACGCCCTTGCCGGCGAGGAGTTCAACATCGCCTCGCCAAAGCAGCTTGGCGAGATCCTGTTCGACAGAATGGGGCTGAAGGGTGGCAAGAAGGCCAAGACGGGGGCCTATTCGACGTCCGCCGATGTTCTGGAGGGGCTTGCCGCCGAGGGAGTCGACATCGCCGCTCGTGTTCTGGACTGGCGCCAGCTTGCAAAGCTGAAATCAACCTATGCGGACGCGCTTGTCGACAGCATCCTGCCGGAGACCGGCCGGGTGCATACCAGCTTTTCGATGGTCGGGGCCTCGACCGGACGGCTGTCCTCTTCCGACCCCAATGTCCAGAACATCCCGATCCGCACGGCAGAGGGACGCCAGATCCGCACTGCCTTCGTCGCCGCGCCTGGCAAGAAACTGATCTCGGCCGACTATTCGCAGATCGAATTGCGGCTTGTCGCGCATGTCGCCGGCGAGCAGTCGATGATCGAGGCCTTCCGGGCCGGCGTCGATATTCACGCCCGCACCGCCTCCGAGGTGTTTGGCATCCCGCTGGACCAGATGGATGGCGAGACCCGCCGCCGCGCCAAGGCGATCAATTTCGGTATCATCTACGGTATCTCGGGGTTCGGGCTGGCCCGCCAGCTTGGGATCGGTCAGGGCGAGGCGCGCGATTACATCACCGCCTATTTTGAGAATTTTCCGGGAATACGCGGCTATATGGACCGCATCAAGCTCGAGGCGCGCGAGACAGGCCATGTCGAGACGCTCTTCGGGCGGCGCATCCATATCGGCGGGATCACCGCAAGCAATCCGGCGCAGCGCGGCTTCGCCGAACGCCAGGCGATCAACGCCCCGATCCAGGGGAGCGCCGCCGACATCATCAAGCGTGCCATGGTCCGGCTTCCGGAGGCGCTTCGTGCCGCTGGAATAGAGGCGCGCATGCTTCTTCAGGTGCATGACGAACTGATCTTCGAGGCGGGGGAAGCTGTCGCCGAGCCCGCCGTCGAGGTCATCCGTTCGGTGATGGAGGCTGCCGCCGATCCGGTGCTTGACCTTGCCGTTCCGCTGGTCGCCGAGGCCGGCATCGCCGATAGCTGGGCCGACGCGCATTGACCGTCCGCGCGTTCGGCCACCGGCTGAATGAGGCCGCACATGACCGGTTTGCGGCACAATGCTGTCAAGCTTTGGCCCTTTTTCATGGCTACTCCGGGACGGATGGTGGGTGAAGCGCGTCATGCCTTCGCCGGATCTGGATGATGGAGATGACGATATGGGAACGCGGATCGCGCTTGTTGATGATGACCAGAATATCCTGACCTCGGTGTCGCTGACGCTGGAAAGCGAGGGCTTCGAGGTGGATTGCTATCACGATGGCGAAACCGCGCTGCGCGGCCTGGCGCGACGTTCGGTCGAACTTGCCGTCCTCGATATCAAGATGCCGCGCATGGACGGGATGGAACTTCTCCAGAAGATCCGCGCCGGTTCCTCTCTGCCGGTGATCTTCCTGACAAGCAAGGATGACGAGCTGGACGAGGCGCTTGGCCTTGGCATGGGCGCCGACGACTATATCACCAAACCCTTCTCGCAGCGTCTGCTTCTGGCGCGCATTCGTGCGGTTCTGCGCCGCGCCGGCCATGACGGCGTTGATCCGACGAGCCCCAATATCGTGCGTCAGGGTGATCTGCTGATGGACCCTGACCGGCATCTGTGCAGCTGGAAGGGCACCGAGGTGAAGCTGACCGTCACGGAATTCCTGATCCTGCAGGCGCTTGCCTCGCGCCCGGGGATGGTCAAGAACCGCGATCAGCTGATGGATGCCGCCTATGGCGAATCCGTCTTTCTTGACGACCGTACGATTGACAGCCACATCAAGCGTCTCCGTCGCAAGATCCGCGCACAGGACAAGGAATTCGACAATATCGAAACCCTGTATGGCATCGGCTACAAATACCGGGCATCCTGATATCCGCCGCGGCGGCGCGGCCAGAACAGACAGGATGGCCGGCCATAACGGAGTGATGGTGCCAGCGTGATCGCAAAGATCAAATCCAGGATTCGGCGGCTTCTTGGCCGCGCTGCCATCGGAAGGCCCCTTGTGCGGCTTCGCTTCCGGATGAGCCGCCTCAGCACACGGATCATGGCCATCATGATGTTCCCGCTGGTGTTGTTCTTTGTCGGGCTTTTCTCGATCGACCAGTATCGCACGACACTGATCCAGTCCGAGTTCACCGCGCTGGAACGCCAGGGCTTTACGCTGGCGCGCTCGCTGGCGCTGGCGCAGTCGGAGATTGATGGCGGCCTTGCCAGGCGGCGCCTGTCTCCCGAAACGATGAATCATCTGCTGCCGCTTGTCGGATATGGAACCGAACTTCGCGCCCGCGTGTTTCGCCATGACGGCAGGCTGCTGGCTGACACCGCGCGATCCAGCACCGGCGGGTCGGTCAGGCTGCAACGGCGCGCCCCGCAGGATGCGTGGAAGCAGGCATCGGACTATTTCCAGATCATGATGCGTCGCGCGGCAGGCATGATCGGCAGCGACGACACGCTTCCTGTCTATCGCGAGCCGCGCCGGCAGAACGCCACCGATTACGACGAGGTTGTCATGGCGCTTGCCGGGGAACCCGCGCGCCAGCTCAGGCAGGATGCGCGCGGCCGGCTGGTGCTGTCGGTGGCGGTTCCCATCCAGGATCTGCGGCTGGTGCGCGGCGCATTGATGGTCAGCATCAGCGGCGGCAAGATCGAAACCGAGATCGCCGATGTCAATGTGGTCTTCATCAAGCTGTTCGGCACTGTCACGCTGATCACCATCGCCCTCAGTGTCTGGCTGGCGCGATCGATCACAACGCCGATCACCTATCTTGCCGCCGAAGCCGACAATCTGCGCCGCAGCCGCGACCTGTCGGCCAGGATGCAGCGCCTGCCACGCCGGCGCGACGAGATCGGCAAGCTGTCGGAATCGCTGATCGAGATGACCGACGACCTGCAGAAACGGATGGCTGCTACCGCCGGGTTCGCCGCTGATGTAGCGCATGAGCTGAAAAACCCGCTCTCCTCGCTGCGAAGCGCCGCCGAGACGATCAGCCGGATCTCCGACGCGAAGCAGCAGCAGAAGCTGATGAATGTCATCCTTCGGGATGTGTCGCGGCTGGACAGGCTGATTACCGATATCTCGCGCGCCAGCCGCCTTGACAACGAGATGGCGATAGAAGCGGCAATGACATTCGACCTTCGCGATCTCGTCGGAAATTTCGTCGAGGCGCGGACAGATACCACCGAAAGCCATCATCTTGTCGCCGACCTGCCGGAGGCGCCGGTCATGGTGTCCGCGCAGGATGGCAGAATTGTCCAGATCCTCGACAATCTGCTTGCCAATGCCGTGTCCTTCGCGCCACCGGGAACCGAGATCACCTTCCGTCTGGCCATCGACGGCAAGGGACAGGCGGCGCTCTCTGTACAGGACCGCGGGCCAGGCATTCCCGCAGGGCGACTTGAGGATGTCTTCAACAGATTCTATTCCGAACGCCCGGCCGGCGAAGCCTTTGGCGAGCATTCCGGGCTTGGTCTGTCAATCGCGAAACAGATCGCCCAGGGATATGGCGGCGAGCTGTCAGCGGCGAATAGTGACGGCGCGTGCTTTACCCTGATATTGCCGACCGCCGCTGGTTGACGCCTGCGAAGCCGGCGCGCCGGGATCACCCCGCAGATGGATTTTCATGCCAGCTCATCATTGCCTTTGGATCAAGCATGGCAAAATTGATATGGTGCGGTGATGGAAAAAGATGCGCCACGCCTGATCCTAGTAACCGGAGCCTCCGGGGCCGGCCTGTCCACCGCCCTCAACATTCTTGAGGATGGCGGCATCAAGGTTGTTGATAATCTTCCGCTGGCACTGATCGACACGCTTGTCGCGCTGGAAGTCGAGACAGGCGGCCGCAGCCTTGCCATAGGTCTGGATGTGCGCACGACCGGGTTTTCTTCTGACGCGGTGGAAACACTGGTACGAAACCTCAGGCGCAAATTCGGCGACCGGTTCACAAGCGTGTTCCTGACGGCATCACGAGACGACCTGTTGCGCCGGTTCAACGCGACCAGGCGGCAGCATCCGCTGCAGCAGAGTGAATCGCTCGAGGGGGCGATTTCGGCCGACCTGGCGCGCATGGATCAGATCATGCCGCTGGCCGACATCCAGATCGATACCAGCAGCGCCAACCCGGGAGATCTTCGCCAGGTCCTGCTGTCAAAGCTCGAAATGGCGGAGGATTTCCAGGTACAGGTGCGGCTGCTGAGCTTTTCCTACAGGCGGCGCCTGCCGGATCACAGTGATCTTGTCATCGACATGCGGTTCGCCAACAACCCTCACTGGGTAGCCGATCTTCGCCAGCATGATGGTCGTCATCCCGAGGTTGCCGGGTATCTTGAGACAGATCAGGCAGCACAGAGTGTCATAGAGTCGGTAAAGGCCATGCTTGCGCAAATGTTGCCGCGCCTGTCGCGGGAAGGCCGGCCCATCCTGACCATCGCCTTTGGCTGCACAGGGGGCAAGCACCGGTCTGTATGGGCCGCCGAAACCATCGGCCGCTGGCTCGATGCGCAAGGATACGCCGTGAAGGTGGCGCACCGGGAAATCTCCGCGCCATCCTGAATGCCGCAACGTGCCGGCACATGATGACGCAAGCGGGTTTCCTTGCAGAGCGTAATCTGTTAAGCCCACCCTACTTTTTTTCGAAAAGAGCGAGCTCGAACATGTCGACAGATTACATCATTGCGGATGCGTCACTTGCTGACTGGGGACGCAAGGAACTTTCAATCGCCGAGACGGAAATGCCGGGCCTGATGGCGCTGCGTGACGAATTCGGCGCATCACGGCCGCTTGCCGGTGCGCGGGTCGCCGGATGTCTTCACATGACCGTCCAGACCGCCGTTCTCATCGAGACCCTGACGGCGCTGGGTGCCGATGTGCGCTGGGCGTCCTGCAATATCTTCTCGACCCAGGACCAGGCCGCTGCGGCCATCGCCGCCGCCGGTGTGCCGGTCTTCGCGAAGAAGGGCGAGACGCTGGCTGAGTACTGGGAATATGTCGACCGCATCTTCGACTGGTCGGATGGCGGCACGGCCAACATGATCCTCGATGATGGCGGCGATGCGACAATGTATATCCTTCTTGGTGCGCGTGCCGAGGCCGGTGAGGACGTGCTGGCAAGCCCGACAAGCGAGGAAGAGGAATTCCTGAAGGCGCAGATCAATACGCGCCTTGCCAGCAGCCCGGGATGGTGCACCCGCCAGCGTGACGCCATCAAGGGCGTGTCAGAGGAGACAACGACCGGCGTCCTGCGCCTTTATCAGCTTGCCGAGGCCGGCGGCCTGCCGTTCCCGGCGATCAATGTGAATGACAGTGTCACGAAGTCGAAGTTCGACAATCTGTACGGGTGTCGTGAATCGCTTGTCGACGGGATCCGCCGTGCCACCGATGTGATGCTGGCCGGCAAAGTCGCCGTGGTCGCCGGCTATGGTGATGTCGGCAAGGGATCCGCCGCCTCGCTTCGTCAGGGCGGCGCGCGCGTCATGGGGACCGAAATCGACCCGATCTGCGCCCTGCAGGCGGCGATGGAAGGCTATGAGGTCGTGACCATGGAGCAGGCCGCGCCGAAGGCCGATATCTTCGTCACTGCCACCGGCAACAAGGACGTCATCACCATGGACCATATGCGCGACATGAAGGATCGCGCGATCGTCTGCAATATCGGCCATTTCGACAACGAGATTCAGGTCTCGTCGCTGCAGAACATGAACTGGTCCGAGATCAAGCCGCAGGTCGACGAGGTGGAATTCCCGGACGGCAAGCGCATCATCATGCTGGCCAAGGGCCGGCTGGTGAACCTTGGATGCGCCACCGGCCACCCGTCCTTCGTGATGTCGGCCTCCTTCACGAACCAGGTGCTTGCCCAGATGGAGCTCTGGAACGAAGGCGGGTCCTACGAGAACAGGGTCTATACCCTGCCGCGTCATCTTGACGAGAAGGTCGCCGCCCTTCATCTGGCCAAGGTCGGGGCGACCCTGTCGCAGCTGAACGCCGAGCAGGCATCCTATATCGGGGTCGAGCAGCAGGGGCCGTTCAAGGGCGACCAGTACCGCTACTAGGCCTGATGCCTCGCCTGGAGATCACACTTTGCGACCCGGCGGCGACATCGCGGCTGGGTTTTTTGCTGGCAGCGTCATTGGGCGCAGGCGATATCATCGCGCTGAGCGGGCAGCTTGGCACCGGCAAATCAGTGCTGGCCCGCGGCCTGATACAGGCGCTCTGTCCGCAGGAGACAGATATCCCGAGCCCGACCTTCACCCTTGTCCAGACCTATGAGCCGGCGGACGGGCCATCCCTGATGCATTTCGACCTCTACCGTCTGGAGTCCGCAGAAGAGGCGCTGGACCTTGGCATCGAGGATGCTTTTGTCGAGGCGGTCTCGGTGATCGAATGGCCTGAGCGGCTGGGGCCGTGGCTGCCGCAAGGGGCGCTTCGCGTCTCGCTGGCGGCGGATGCGCGCATATCCGATAGCCGGATCGCCAGCCTTGAAGGTGGCGCGCGCTGGCAGCCTGTGCTGGATCAGGCAAGGGCGCAGTTCGCCGGCTGACCTGCTACCCGAATTCACCTGAATTTGTAGTGTGCAGCCTCGTCTTCGCTGGCGCTAGCATCTATACTGGGTCGATGACATCGCCGTCTTCCCGTCACAACCGTCTCTACACCATTCCGGCCGGCGTGGCCTTCGCCACCTCGCTTGCCGCTGGCATCATCCGGCTTGCCGACGGACCGCAGCTGCTGGCGCGTGCGACGGTTCTCGTCCCCTCACGCCGCGCGGCGCAGTCGCTTCGCGCAGCCTTTCTCGAGGTTCTTGGCGAGGACGCGGCGCTGCTGCCGCGAATTGATCCGATCGGCGATGTCGAGGATGACACGGCCGACATGCTTGATTTCAGCGTTGACGCTCCGGCGCTGCCGCAGGCGATGGACCCGCTTCGAAGGCAGCTGTGGCTGGCGCGTCTTCTTGAAGGGTTCCGTCTTGGCGATGTGGCACCGACCCCGCCACAGGCGATGCGTCTTGCCGAATCCCTGGCGCGGCTTCTCGACTCGCTTGGCAACGCCGATGCCACGCCCGAGATGCTGCGTGATCTTCTTCCCGACAGGTTCTCGCGGCACTGGCAGGACATCCTGAAGCTTCTTGCCATCCTGATCGACCGGTGGCCGGCGATCCTGGAGGAGCAAGGCGTCATCGACGCTGCCGACAGGCGGAACAGGCTGGTGCGGCTGCGCTGCGATGTCTGGCGGCAGAAGCAGCCCCGCGATCTTGTCATTGTCGCCGGCTCGACAGGGACATTCGCTGCGACCCGCGAACTTATCGCCTGCGTGGCTGACCTGCCAAACGGCCATGTGGTGCTGCCGGGGCTTGACCGCGACGCTGGCGACCATTGGGATCTTGTCCGTGCCGAGAGTGGTCACCCGCAGCATCAGCTGTCGGTGCTTCTCGACAGTCTCGAGGTGGATCCGCAGGCTGTTTGCGACTGGCCTGACCTCAGGGGACAGCATCCGGCAAGCGCGCACCGCCGATCCCTGATGCGCGAGGTTTTCAAGCCGGCTGCGCTGACCGGCGACTGGCGGCAGCTTGGACGCACGCATCCCGACCTCGGGCGTGATGCGCTCTCTGGCCTGGCGCTGGTTGATTGCGAGACACGGACCGAGGAAGCGGCGCTGATCGCCCTTGCCATGCGCGAGGTGCTGGAGGTTCCCCACCGCACCGCCGCGCTGGTCACACCTGACAGGCAGCTTGCCGAAGCCGTGATCGCGGCGCTGCGGCGCTGGCGGATAGAGGTCGATGATTCTGCAGGCAGGCCTCTTGGCCAATGCGGTGTCGGGGGGTTCCTGCAAAGTCTTGTAACGATGCTGGCCGAGGATTTCACGCCGGTGCCGACGCTGGCGTTCCTGAAGCACCCGCTTGCCTCGGGCGGTCTGGCGCCTGCGCGTTTCCGAAGCCAGGTCCGCAAGATCGAGATGTCAGTCTTGCGTGGATATCGTCCGGCCCCGGGACTGGACGGTATCCGGAACGGATTGGCCGGCGATGACGAGCTTGCCAGCTTCTTCGAGCAGGCGATCGCGGGGCCACTTGCCAGCCTTGTAGCCGCCTGGCAGTCGCCGGTGCCGACGCTGGCTTCGCTTGCTGTCGCGCTTGGTGATGCCGCGGAAAGAATGGCGGCAAGATCGTGTGACGACAGCGGCGCGGCGGATGCGGCCGACGGGGCGCTTCACCTGTGGGCAAACGAGGATGGAGAGGCGGCGGCGACGCTGCTGGCATCGCTGGCCGAGCAGGGGGAGGGATTTGCCACCGACACCGGGTCCTTTCCGCATATCATGGCGCAGCTTCTGTCCGGCCGCACGGTGCGCCGCAGCTGGCAGACGCATCCGCGGCTCTCCATCCTTGGCCCGGTCGAAGCGCGCATGCAAAGCGCCGACCGTCTGATCCTTGGCGGCTTCAACGAGGGCAACTGGCCGCCACGGCCGGAAATCGACCCCTGGACCAATGCCGAAATGCGGCGCGCGGCAGGATTGCAGCCTCATAACTGGCGCACCGGCCTCAGTGCCCATGATGTCTGGATGGCGATCTGCGCGCCGGAAGTGATTGTCACCCGCGCCCTTCGCGATGGTGATGCCGCGACAACAGCAAGCCGCTGGCGACAGCGCTTCGACGCGGTGACCCAGGCTCTCAGCATCGGCAAGGCTGTCGATCGTGGCCAGCGGTGGCGTGATGCCATGACAGCGATGACGCCGGTGCCGGTGATGGTGCCGGTTGCCCGTCCCCGCCCGGCCCCGCCGGTGACGGCGCGTCCGCGACGCTTTTCCGCAACCGAGATCGATGACTGGATCGCCGATCCCTACAGTCTCTACGCCAAGCGGGTTCTGGAGCTCTATCCGCAGGATGATCTCGACAGGCCGATTGATGCGGCGCTTCGCGGCAATCTTGTGCATGACGCCCTTGCCGCGTTTCTGAAGACCTACCCTGCCGGCGATCTTCCGCAGGATTCGCTGGCCCAGCTTCGCGCCATGGCACGCCGGCTGTTCGAGCCATACTGGCGAAATCCGACAGTACGGCATTTCTGGTGGCCGGCCTTCGAGACCCTGTCCGCCTGGTTCATCGAAACCGAGGCTGGCCGCCGCGGCACAATCCGGGACAGCCATGCCGAGATCAAGGGGCGGATCGGAATCGGGGCGCCTTGCGGACCTGTCACCTTCACCGCCCGCGCCGACCGTATCGACCTCATGAAGGGTGGCGGGCTTGCGATTCTCGATTACAAGACCGGAAAGGCCCCGAAAAAGTCGGATGTCGCCAAGCGCCGTCGAACCCAGCTTCTGGTGGAAGCGGTGATTGCGGCGAAGGGGGGCTTCGAGGGCGTGAACAGCGATGTTGTCGCGGCGATGGAATATTGGCGTCTGACAGGCAAGAGCGGCGAGCCGGGACAGCGCGTCGATGTTCGCCCCGACAGCTGGGACGCCGAGAAGGATTTCCAGATGCTGGCAAAGCTGGCGGCGGATTTCGATGATCCTGCCACCGTCTATGCCAGCCGTCCGGACCCGGCCATCGGGCCAGCCTTCCCGCTATATGATCATCTGGCGCGAGTTGATGAATGGCGACTTGCCGAGCATGCCACGGGGGCAGGCGTGCCGATGGCGGCAGGGGCTGACAGGACGTCGGCGCATGCGCCCGGATTCGACCCTGCGGTGGCGGCAGACGCGTCGGGCAAGCAGGCCGTGGCGTCCGATCCGGATACCTCCGTCTTTGTCTCGGCGAATGCCGGCACCGGCAAGACGAAGCTTCTGACCGACAGGGTGCTGCGGCTGATGCTTCGCGGCGCGGCGCCGGACAGCATCCTGTGCGTCACCTATACCCGCGCCGCTGCCGCCGAGATGCGAAACCGCATATCCGGCAAGCTGGCGAAATGGACAGTGGCCTCGAGCGAGGCGCTGCTTGATGATCTCAGGGGCATGGGGATTTCCGTTCCCACGCAGGACATGCTGGCACGGGCGCGCAGCCTGTTTGCAGAAATCCTGGATAATGACGACGGTCCGCGGGTGGAAACGGTGCATTCCTTCTGTCAGTCGGTTCTGCGGCGGTTTCCGATCGAGGCCGGCATCGTGCCCCAGGCCGAGCTTGCCGACGCGTTCGAGCAGGCGCGCCTGAAGTCCGAGGCGCGCGACAATCTGCTGCGGGGCGCCGACCCCCAGCTTGCCGAGATGATCGGACGTCTGGCGGCGCAGACAAGCGAGGGCAACGCCGAGACGCTTCTTGACGAGCTGCTTGCCAAGGAGGCGCGGCTTGCCGCTTCGGATATCGAGGCGCGCCTTCAGACGCATTTCGCCGAGGAACGCGGGATCGATCCGGCGCTGGATCTCGACCGGGTGATCGATGCGCTGGTGACAGGCCTTGATATCGAGGGGCTGCGCGCCACCGCCGCCGCTCTGGCGTCCAGTGGCGTGTCCGGCCATCAGAAGCGGGCCGCGATAATGACAGCCTGGCTTGGCGAGGATGATGCGGGCCGGCGGACCCATATCGACAGGCTGATCGCGGCGCTGTTTGGTGGCAATGGTCCGCTGAGCGAACGCAGACTGTCGAACAGTGATATCCGCAAGACGTTCCCGCGTGCTGTCGAGGTTCAGCAGGCCGCGCAGCAGGCGCTGTCGGACCTGATCGCCGCCCGGGCGGCGCAGCGCTGCCGCGATCTGACCACCGCGCTCTACGGATTCGGCCGTCGCTTCCAGAGTGAGTATGAGACGCTGAAGACGCGTCGAGGGCTGCTGGATTATGACGATCTGATCCGGCTGACCAACGCCATGCTGGCAAAGGGTGACGCGGCGCAATGGGTGGCCTGGAAGCTTGATAACGGGGTCCATCATCTGCTTCTTGACGAGGCGCAGGACACCAGCCCGGCGCAGTGGCAGCTTCTCCGCCGGCTTGGCGACGAGTTCTTCGAGGCGGCCAGCCAGGCGTCTGGTGAGACAGGCCCGCGCACCCTGTTTGTCGTCGGCGACTTCAAACAGTCGATCTATTCCTTCCAGGGCGCGGACCCGGTGGTGATGGGCAGGAACAGGCTGGAGCTTCACGAGCGCGCCGGCATGATGGCATCACCCTGGCGCGAGGTCTCGCTGGATGTTTCATTCCGTTCGGCGCGTCCGGTCCTCGACCTTGTCAATCTGGCCATCCCCGATCTTGGCGGCATCACCGATCCGCGGATGCCGGGGTTTCAGGCGCATCGGTCGGCGCGCCGCGACGCTGGCGGATTTGTCGAGGTCTGGCCTGTGGTGGCCGAAGACGAGGCGCCGGTGGAACCGCCAGCCTTCGCGCCGCCGGAAATCCAGGAGCCACGCGACGCCGCCGCGCAGTCGGCATCACGGCTTGCGGAGCGGCTGGCAGGCTGGATCGGCCGTCGCAAGCTCCCCTCCGGGCAGCTTATGCGGGCGGGAGACATCATGGTTCTGCTGCGGTCGCGGGGCAGGTATCACCGGCTGTTGCTGGCCGCGCTGCAGCAGGCCGGCATCCCGGTCGCCGGAGCCGACAGAATGAAGCTTGAGGACCAGATCGAGATACAGGACCTTCTGGCACTAGGAGATGTGACGCTTCTTCCCGATGACGATCTGCAGCTTGCCGCGGTGCTGAAATCCCCGCTGATCGGCATGAGCGAGGAGACGCTGTTCACGCTGGCGCACGACCGGGGGGGAAGGAGCCTTCATGCCTGTCTGATGGCGCATGCCGGCGGCGACAGCGAGCTGGGACGGATTGCCGACCGCATGGCGCATTTCCGCGACCTTGCCGAGGGACAGTCTGTCTTTGCCTTCTACAGCAGCGTGCTGATCGAGACCCGTCAGGACTTCCGGCGACGGCTTGGCGCGGCGGTGGATGAAACGCTGGATCATTTTCTCACGCTGGCGCAGGAATTCGGCACCGCCGGCGGTGTTTCGCTGACGCATTTCCTGGCGCAGCTTCGCGGCAGCGGCGGCGAGGTGCGGCGTGACATGGACAGCGACGGCATTGATCAGGTTCGGGTCATGACCATTCATGGCGCAAAGGGTCTGGAGGCCCCGGTGGTCGTGCTTCCTGACATGCTGAAGCCGGTCTCGCGCGTTCCGGAACAGCTTGTGCGCGATCCGGATAGCGGCTTTGTCTATTGGGCGCCAGGGGACGTACGGCCGGATTTTGTCTCCGCGGCGCGCGACCAGGCGCGGCTGCGCGAGGACGAGGAGGAGAACCGGCTTCTCTATGTAGCGCTGACCCGGGCCCGCGACGGTATCGTCATCGGCGGCTGGCAGGCCAAGCACCGTCGTCGGCTCGAGGAAAGCCACTATGAAAGGCTGCATGCGGCGGTATCGGCCATGGATGGTGTTGAGCATGGCGCGGACGGGGCGCTGCACCTGGAAACAGAGGGTGCTGCTCCGGTGATCGACAGTGGCCTGTCGGTACCGCCTTCTGTCGAGGAGCACATGCCGGTGCCGGACTGGCTGTTTGTCGACGCGCCGGCCGAACCGCGCCCGTCACGTCCGCTTCGCCCGTCGCAGCCCGATGGCCGGACACAGACCATCCGTGCTCCGGGAAGCCGGCTTGCCGCTTCGGTGGCGCTGGCCCGTGGGCGCCTTGCGCACCGGTTGTTCGAGGTGTTGCCGATGATTGAAGATGCCCGCCGGGACGCTGTTCGGGACGCGATGCTGGCGGCGCAGGTCGATGTTCCCGGCGAAGAGGCGACGCGGCTTGCCGCGGAAGTGGAGGCGGTGATGAGCCTTGCCGAGCTGGCGCCTGTTTTCGGACCCCATGCGCTGGCGGAGATATCCGTCAGCGGTGTCGTCGACGGGATTGGCGTCGCAGGCCAGATTGACAGGCTTCATGTGGATGAGGAACGTGTCCTGCTTGCCGATTTCAAGACCGGTCCGCGTCCGCCTCGCACCCCGGTGGAGTATGTCAGGCAGATGGCGCTCTATGCGGCGCTTCTGGAACAGATTTATCCGGGGCGGAAGCTGGTCACCTGGCTTGTCTGGCCCGAGGCGGGCGCCATCGAGGAGAGCGGCGCGGCGGCGCGCGCCGCTGCGCTGGCGCCATCTTCCTCCGCCTGAAAATGGCAGGCTACAACGCAGGGGGGGCGTCCGGGACAACGCACCTGTCGATGGCCGGGTTGACGGACTGCGGCCGGCCTCCTACTTTCAGGTTATGGCGCTTCGGCGCCGCATTTCAATGCGCTGGATAAGGGGCCAAAACCATGGCGACGATGAAAACCACCGACAGTGATTTCTCTGCGGATGTCCTGAATGCGGACAAGCCGGTTCTGGTTGATTTCTGGGCGGAGTGGTGCGGTCCCTGCAAGGCTATCGGCCCTGCCCTCGAGGAGCTCAGCGATGCTCATGGCGACGACATCTCGATCGTCAAACTGAACATCGATGAAAATCCGCTTACCCCGCAGCAATACAATGTGCGCGGTATCCCGACGCTGCTGATTTTCAAGGGTGGCGAGGTTGTGGCCGAGAAGATCGGCGCGGTGCCGAAGTCGCAGCTGGAAGCCTGGATCACCAGCAGCATCGCCTGACCCGGCGTTATTCTCGCGCGTTAGTCTCGGGCGTCATTTTTGGGCGTAATCCTTGCCAGAGCGCCTAGCTTGGCAGCGTGCCGTTCGTGGCAAGCACATGCCCGGCAAGATAGAGCGAGCCACAGATCATCACCGGGCCATCTGGCACGACCGAGCCATCGCCAATGGCCTGCAGCGCGCCGGTGACAGAGGCCGCCGGGCGTGAGCCCCGGAACACGGTTTCCGCCTCGCCGGCAAGAGCTTCCGCGGTCAGGCTGGCCGGCTGGTCAGGGATGGCAACGCATTGGATCGAGGCCGCCAGTGGCGCGATCCGGCGCAGGAATTCCGCTGCTGGCCGCGTATCAAGCGCTCCGCAGATGAAATGCCATTTGCCGGACGCCAGCCCCGGAAGAGCTGCTGCCAGCGCTGCCGCCCCATGCGCGTTATGCGCGCCATCTATCCAGACAGGCTGGTCCAGCACCCGTGTCAGGCTCCCCTCCGCCATGCGCTGCAGCCTGCCGGGCCAGACGGCGCGCGCCATGCCGGCCGCAAGGGTGTCAGCGCCAATATCGGGCATTACGGTTGTCAGCGCGGTCGCGGCCAGCGCGGCATTCGCCTGCTGATGCGCACCGCGAAGCGCAGGTGCCGGAAGCGTCACGGCGCCCCTGTCCAGATCGACAGTCACGCCGCCATCATCATTGCGGGACCAGGCGACATCATCGTCCATGAACCGGATCGGCGCACCGATCAAGCCGGCATGCTCCGCCAGCGCGGCCATCGCGGCCCTGTCCTGCGCCGCCGCCAGGCAAGGGACGTTCCGCCGCATGATTCCGGCTTTCTGGCCAGCGATGCTGGCAAGATCGCTTCCCAGAAAATGTTCGTGGTCACGGGCGATCGGGGTGATCACCGTGGCCGCGGGCCGGTCAAGGACATTGGTTGAATCAAGCGCCCCGCCAAGCCCGGTCTCCAGAAGCAGAAGGTCCGCGCCGGTCCGCGAAAAGGCAAGGAATGCGGCCGCGGTTGTCACCTCGAAGAATGTGACCGGCACATCGCCGTTGGCGGTCTCGACCTCCTCCAGAAGGTCGGCAAGCGCGCCATCCGAAATCAGCGTGCCTGCCAGCCGGATACGCTCGTTGAAGCGGCAGAGATGCGGCGAGGCATAGACATGGACGCGAAGCCCGGCCGCCTCCGCCATGGCACGCATCAGCGCGATGACCGATCCCTTGCCGTTGGTGCCGGCGACATGGATCACCGGCGGCAGTCTGTGATGCGGATTGCCGAGGCGGGCCAGGAGATCGCGCGTGCGATCAAGCCCGAGATCGATCAGTTTCGGATGAAGCGCGGCAAGCCGGTCAAGCGCGGCGGCGGCGCGCACACCGTCGTCGGCGCGCCCGCGTGGCGGCATCAGGCGGCCTTTGTCGCCTTGCGCTGGCCCATCAGGAACCCAAGAACGCGGCCCAGAAAATCGGGTTGCTCGGAGCGCGGCACGACGCTGTCAACCATGCCGTGATCCTGAAGATATTCGGCAGTCTGAAAATCCTCAGGAAGCTTCTCGCGCACGGTTTCCTCGATGACCCGGCGGCCTGCGAAGCCGATAATGGCTCCGGGCTCGGCGATCTGCAGGTCGCCAAGCATGGCGAAGGACGCGGTCACACCGCCAGTTGTCGGATGCGCCAGCAGCACGATATGCGGCAGGCCGGCATCGCGCACCTTGTCGACGGCCAGAATGGTCCGCGGAAGCTGCATCAGCGACAAGACGCCTTCCTGCATGCGCGCGCCGCCTGTCGACGGCACGGTGATCAGCGCGGCGTCCCTGGCGACCGCGGCCTCGGCGGCGGCGATGATGCCATTGCCAACCATGCGCCCCATGGATCCGCCCATGAACCGAAAATCAAACGCGGCCATGACCGCCTTCTGTCCGCCGATTGTGCCATGCGCCACGGCGATGGCGTCGTTCAGCCCTGTCTTTGCGCGGGTATCCTTCAGCCTGTCGGCATAGCGCCGGGAATCGCGGAATTTCAGCGGATCATCGGCGATGGCAGCAAGCTCGACAGGTTCAAACATCCCGTTGTCGAAGGTCATCGCGAAACGCGCCTCGGGCGGCAGCGGGGCATGATTGCCGCAGGTCGAGCAGCAGTTGTACGCCTGCTCGTATTCGCGATGGAAAATCATCTGTCCGCAGGATCTGCACTTCACCCACAGATTGTCGGGAACATCATTGGTGGTGACCAGCGCCTTGATTTTCGGCAGCACCGCGTTGGTGATCCAGTTCATCCTTCAGGTCCTTATCCAGTCGTCACAGACGCCAGTTTGGCGGGTGTCAGCCTTTGGCGGCTGCCACACCCTTGGCAAGATCGCTGACAAATGCGGCAATTTTGGACACGGTTTCCGGGGTTCCGTTGCCGTCGGCCCCGATTGTGTCGGCAATGATCTCGACAACCGCGGACCCGACAATGGCGCCGTCGCTGAGGCTGGCGGCCTCGCCTGCCTGCTGCGGGGTGCGGATTCCGAAACCGGTGACCACCGGCAGATCGGTGGCCGCCGAAATCCGCGCATAGGCAGCCGAAATGCTGTCGGCGGCCGCGCTGCGGGTTCCGGTGATGCCGGTGATCGCAACGTAATAGACAAAGCCGCTTGCCGACCCCAGAACGACGGGGAGGCGGTTTTCGTCGCTTGTCGGGGTGACGAGCCGAATGAAATCGAGTCCGGCCTCGGCGGCGGGCTCGCACAGCTCGTCATCCTCCTCCGGCGGAAGATCGACGATGATCAGCCCGTCGACGCCGGCGTCAGACGCCGCGGCAAGGAACCTGTCGACGCCGTAAATATAGATCGGGTTGTAATAGCCCATCAGCACCAGCGGCGTGTCCGGATGACGCTGGCGGAAGGCATGTGCCATTTCCAGCGTGCCGGCAAGCGTCATGCCGTTCTTCAGCGCGCGGAGCGATGCCGCCTGGATCGCCGGGCCGTCGGCCATCGGGTCGGAAAAGGGCATGCCAAGTTCGACGATATCCACCTTCGAGGTGACAAGCGCGTCGAGAATGGCCTCGGATGTCTTGCTGTCGGGGTCGCCTGCGGTGACGAAAACACCCAGAATGCCGCGGCCTTCCGATCTGGCGTTGGCAAAGGCGGTGTCTATGCGTGAGGTCATGGTCTGGTCTTTCCTGAATCTGTCATGCCGCAATGCAGTGGCGAAAGCGCCCTTCCGGCCTAGAGCGTACCGCGCTCTTCCAGCATCGGGAGCACCGCGCCAAGATCCTTGTCGCCGCGTCCGCACATGTTGAGAATCACGATCTTGTCCTTGTCCATGTCGCCAATGATGGTGCCGACGAAGGACAGCGCGTGAGAGGGCTCGAGCGCCGGAATGATGCCCTCCAGCCGAGAACAGAGCTGGAAGGCGTCGAGCGCCTCCTCATCTGTCGCACTGACATAGTTCACCCGCTTCATGTCATGAAGCCAGGAATGCTCCGGCCCGATGCCGGGATAATCAAGGCCAGCCGAGATCGAATGCGCGTCGATGATCTGGCCGTCCTCATCCTGAAGAAGGTAGGTGCGGTTGCCATGCAGGACGCCCGGCGTGCCGCCGGTCAGCGAGGCGGCGTGCAGACCGGAAGGAATGCCCTTGCCGGCGGCCTCGACGCCGTAGATCTCGACACCCTCGTCATCGAGGAAGGGGTGGAACAGCCCCATGGCGTTCGAGCCGCCGCCGATGCAGGCGACGATGGTGTCGGGAAGGCGTCCTTCGGCATCCAGGATCTGCTGGCGGGCTTCCTTGCCGATGACCGACTGGAAATCGCGGACCATCTGCGGGTAGGGATGCGGGCCGGCGCCGGTGCCGATGATATAGAAATGCGTCTCGGCATTCGCCACCCAGTAGCGGAGCGCTTCGTTCATCGCGTCCTTCAGCGTCCCGGTGCCGGATGTGACAGGGTGGACCTTCGCGCCTAGCAGGCGCATGCGGTCGACATTCGGCTTCTGGCGGCGGACATCCTCCTCGCCCATGAAGACCTCGCACTCCATATCGAACAGCGCGCAGGCGGTCGCCGTCGCCACGCCATGCTGGCCGGCGCCGGTCTCGGCGATGATTCTGGTCTTTCCCATGCGCTTGGCAAGCAGTGCCTGGCCAAGAACATTGTTGATCTTGTGCGCGCCGGTATGGTTCAGCTCGTCGCGCTTCAGATAGAGCTTTGCCCCGCCGTAATGGGCCGTCAGCCTCTCGGCGAAATAGAGCGGGCTCGGCCGGCCGACATAGTGGGTCTGGTAATAGGCCAGCTCGCGCGCGAAATCGGCATCTGTCGTCGCCGCCTTGTAGGCGCTTTCGACCTGAAGGATCAGCGGCATGAGGGTTTCGGCAACGAAACGCCCGCCATGCATGCCGAATCGGCCGCGCTCATCAGGCTGGTTGCGAAGGGAATTCAGGTTTACATCGGTCATGTGTTTCCCGGGCTTGGTGATCCCGGCCTTTGGTGATGGCGTCGGCATTGCGTATGAGTGCCGAAATCTAACGCAACTGGGCTTGCGATACAAATTCGCGGATGCGCGCTGCGTCCTTTTTTCCGGGGGCGGATTCGACCCCGCTGGATACATCCACCGCGGTGGCGCCAGTCACGGCGACGGCGCGGCTGACATTTTCGGATGACAGACCGCCAGCCAGCATCCAGCGGGTGCTGCCGGGGTGGTTGGCAAGAAGCGTCCAGTCGAAGGAATGTCCGGTGCCGCCTGGCAAGCCTCCCGGATCGCCCTTTGCGTCGAACAACAGCCAGTCGGCAATCCCGTTCCAGTCGGCGCAGTCCGCCAGATCCTCTGCCGCAGCAACACGGATGGCGCGAATCAGCGGAAGGCCGAACCGGTCACGTATGGCGGCGGCCCGCGCCGGCGTCTCGTTTCCGTGCAACTGGATCAGCTGCGGGCGCGCATACGAGATGATGTCCTCAAGGCCGGCATCGTCCATATCGACCGTCAGGGCGACACGTTGCGGACCAGGGCCGACTGCCTCGGCATGGTCGGCGATGGCGCGGGCCTGCGTCATCGTCAGATGGCGCGGCGATCGTGGAAAGAACACCATGCCGACAAAGGCGGCACCGACAGCGCGGCAGGTGTCATAATCGTCCGGTGTCGAAATTCCGCAGATCTTAACAGCTGTGTTTGTGGCTGTGTCTGTGTCTGTGTCTGTGTCTGTGTCTGTGGCTGTGGTCACTGAAGTCTCCTCACAGCATCCGCGTCAGGCGCGGCGTCGGTTTCGGCGGCGGCAAGCTGGTCCTCGGCCTGCGCGGCGCGTCTCTCGGCCTTGCCGAGTGCGCGCCGGAGCCGCCAGTTGCGGGTGCGCGCCGCTACAAGCGAGAGCCAGACAAGTCCGCCACCAAACAATGCACCAAGGGCTGCAGCACCGAGTGTCAGGCCCCATACGGCAACATCAAGCTGTCCGGCAACAGGCCAGACCTGAAGATATGTGGTGTGGGTGTTTGACACGGCGAACACCATCGCCAGCAGGATGGCGACAAGCGAGATGATCACCCAGAGAAAGCGGCCTATGAAGCGCATGGCCAGGAACCGGTCAGCGGTTCAGGCGTTCGCGCATGCCTTTGCCCATCTTGAAAAACGGAACCTTCTTTTCGGCAACCTGCACGCTGGCGCCGGTACGTGGGTTGCGACCGACGCGTGCCTGACGATGACGCACCGAAAACGCCCCGAAGCCCCGAAGCTCGACACGGTCACCTCGCTCAAGCGCGCCGCCGATCTCGTCAAGGATCGTGGCGACAAGACGTTCGATGTCACGGTGATACAGCGCCGGGTTCTTCGCGGCCAGCTTGGCAATCAGTTCAGAACGTGTCACTGGCCCCACCTCACTGTAGATCAAAGATAATCAGGGGGATGAGCATGCATGCTGGCTGGAAACAGGTCAACCGCGTTGCCGTGACAAAAGGCAATATTATCAGCGGATTCAACAGCAAATGGCTGCTAAATGCTCATCAACGCCACAAATCCGGGCAAAAAATAAGGCGGATCAGGACAGGTAGCCCTGATCCGCCGGATGTGTGAAGGCGCTGCTTATTCCTCGTCGCCCGATTCGCGCTTGGCCAGTGCCGCACCCAGAATGTCACCAAGGCTTGCGCCGCTGTCAGAGGAGCCGTACTCCTCGACCGCCTGCTTTTCCTCGGCTGTTTCGCGTGCCTTGATCGACAGGGTGAGCTTGCGGCTCTTCTTGTCGATGTTGGTGATCACCGCATCGACCTTCTCACCGACGGCGAACCTGTCCGCACGCTGTTCGGCGCGGTCGCGGCTGAGGTCGGCGCGGCGGATGAAGCCTGTAAGCGACTCGCCAACGCTGACTTCAATGCCGTTGTCGGTCAACTGCGTCACAGTACAGGTCACGACCTCGCCCTTGCGATGGCTGTCCATCTGGCCGGCGTATGGATCGTCGGTCAGCTGCTTTATGCCAAGCGAGATACGCTCCTTGTCGATATCCACATCAAGGATCTTGGCTTTCACCATGTCACCCTTGTTGAATCCTTCAAGAGCGGCCTCGCCGGTGGCGTCCCAGCTGATATCGGACAGATGCACCAGGCCGTCGATCTCGTCGGTCAGACCCACAAACAGACCGAATTCGGTGATGTTTCGGATTTCGCCCTCGATCTCGGTGCCGGCCGGGTTGGCGGCACTGTAGTCTTCCCACGGGTTGCCGCTGCACTGCTTGAGACCAAGCGAGATGCGGCGCTTGCCAAGGTCGACATCAAGGACCATGACCTCGACCTGCTGCGAGGTGGAGACAATCTTGCCGGGATGGACGTTCTTCTTGGTCCAGCTCATTTCGGAGACATGGACCAGACCCTCGACACCCGGCTCGAGTTCGACGAAGGCGCCATAGTCGGTGATGTTGGTCACGCGGCCTTCCAGCTTCGAGCCGATCGGGAATTTGCCTTCGACGCTCTCCCACGGGTCGGCCTGAAGCTGCTTCATGCCAAGCGAGATACGCTGTGTCTCGGGGTTGAAGCGGATTACCTGGACCTCGACGGTCTCGCCAATCTGCAGCGCTTCGGACGGATGGCTGATGCGCTGCCATGCGATGTCGGTGACATGCAGCAGACCGTCAACCCCGCCAAGGTCGACGAACGCACCATAATCGGTGATGTTCTTGACCACGCCCTGAAGGACCTGGCCTTCCTGGAGGTTGGAGACAAGCTCGGAGCGGGCCTCGGCACGGGATTCCTCCAGAACGGCGCGGCGCGAGACAACAATGTTGCCGCGGCGGCGGTCGATCTTCAGAATCTGGAACGGCTGCGGGGTGCCCATCAACGGGCCAAGGTCGCGAACCGGACGGATATCGACCTGGCTTCCCGGAAGAAAGGCGGTGGCGCCCGACAGGTCGACGGTGAAGCCGCCCTTGACCTTGCCGAAGATCACGCCGGTGACGCGTTCCTGCTTTTCGAAGGATGCCTCAAGGAGGCCCCACGCTTCCTCGCGGCGCGCCTTGTCGCGCGACAGCACGGCCTGGCCGTTCTTGTCTTCCATGCGCTCGACATAGACCTCGATCTCGTCACCGACGCTGACCTCGGGTTCCTGTCCGGGGGTGGTCAGCTCCTTGATCGGAACGCGGCCCTCGGACTTCAGCCCGACATCGATGAGCACGGCATCGCCTTCAACGGCGATCACAAAGCCGCGGACAACGCTGCCTTCAACATTGGTGTTCTCGCCAAAGCTCTCGGCGAGAAGATCGGCAAAATTCTCTGTTGCAGCTTCAGCTGCAGCGGTGGTTTCGGATGTCAATAAAATCTCCGTTTTTCGCCTTGGCGGCCGGTGTCGACGGTTGGCGCACACGGGCCGATGTTCCTCAGCTGGCGATGAGGGCCGGACAGGCTGAACACGGTTTCCGCACCCTCGGGCGACATGATCGCATCAGGTGCCCCGCACGATTGCGGAAGGATGGAAACCCGGGCCGGGTTTTTCAGGCGAACGGTTTGTTGGCCGCCAGCGGTTCAAGGTCAAAAAAGGAGAGCAGGGCTGTTCAGTTGACCCTGACTCCGGTCATTGTCCCCGGATCGTGTTGATGTGATCGATGGCTTTGGTCAGGACGCTGTCAGCGTCCAGGTCCGAGCTGTCGATGATGAGGGCGTCGCCGGCCGCTATCAGCGGAGCCGTCTGCCGCTCCCGATCACGTCGGTCACGCTCACGCATGTCCTTGAGAACGTCGCGGAACATAGCGGATTGTCCTGCGGCTTGCAACTCCCGGGTGCGGCGGTGCGCGCGCGTCTCCGGATCGGCATCGATGAAGAATTTGAAATCGGCGTCGGGAAGGATCACGCTGCCGATGTCACGCCCGTCGAGCACCGCACCATCGCCATGCGGCGGCGCAGTCGCAAACCCGCGTTGCAGGGCAACAAGCCCGGCACGCACA